>JBEBJX010000101.1:0-6836 GCA_040079655.1 Sphingopyxis sp.
CACAGTATTAGCGCGTGATATGACCGTGGATATTTTGTCCGCCCCACCGACAAGCAAGTCAGCCCAATTTAATATGCGCAAATCGCCTTGTTGTGCGACCTTGAATTCGTCCATCACGATCAGGCTGGCAACCGCAGATCGCAATGCGGCCGGCATGACAGTGCGGGCCAGTTTGGCGGTCGAGACGATCACCGCGCGGGCGCCGCTATTGTCCAATATATGCTGATGATCGCGTTCGGTATTGGTGGTGTATGTCGGCACAGAAACGCACCCTGCCGCCATGATGCCCAGATCAGCAATGAACCATTCGGGCCTGTTTTCGGAGACGATAACCACACGGTCACCAGCCTTAAGCCCCTGTGACACCAAAGATTCGGCCAATGCCGCCACTTTCTCTCCGACTTCACGCCAGCTCAGGCTTTGCCAGGTGCGGTCCTGTTTGTGCCACAGAAATGGCGTGTCGCCCCCCTCCTCTACGCGCGCAAAAAAAAGCGAAACAAGGTTAGGAAATCCGTCAATCTGTTGAGGCCGTGCCATAGTGCCATGCTACTCCCGGGGAGGGGGTTGAACGCGCTCGGTATCCCGAGTCTCTAGTTTTGATTTTGCGGCAAATCGGCCTGCGCTGCAACCGCGCCGACGCTGCGCGGATCGGCGGCACCGGTCCAGCCCGAACCATCGGCATCGCGCTGGGCCGCATTCAGCTTCGACCCAAGCTCGCTGGCAAGCACTGGCCGGCCAAAACGCGCCAATCGCGGGGCCATCGCGGTGCCAAGTGCAGTGTTTTCGATAATGTCGCCATCACCTGCCATATAGAGGTTGGGCAGCGCAATTGCCTGATCGACAGTGAGGCCAAAATCGAGCACGCCGATCAACGTCTTAACCACATGCATGATGATGCGCGGTCCCCCCGCACTGCCGACCGCCAATATCGGTTGACCTGCGGCGTCGTAAACGATGGTCGGCGACATTGACGAGCGTGGCCGCTTGCCCGCCTCAACACGGTTGGCAACGGGCGCGCCATCGCGCATCGGGTTGAGCGAAAAATCGGTCAGTTCATTGTTGAGCACCATGCCCGCCGCAACCAGTTGGCTGCCAAACACGCCCTCAACTGTGGACGTCATCGAGGCGAGGTTACCGCTACGGTCGACGCTGACAAAATGGCTGGTTGATGGCACCTCGCCAGCAGGCGCAGCTGTGCGTGCCCGCGCGCCAGGCGGCGTTCCTGCGGCATAGCTGGTCGCGACAGTAAAAGGGGAAATGAGCCGCGAACGTGCGGCCAGATATTGCTCATCCAGCAACCCCGCAACCGGGACTTCGACCAGGTCAGGGTCGGCGATATAGGTGTCGCGGTCGGCATAAGCGAGGCGCATCGCTTCGGCCAATACGTGCCAGCTCATCGGGTTGTCGCGGCCCATCCGCCGCATGTCGAAACTTTCCAGCATCCCCAGGATGGCGAACACGGTTGTCGCCCCAGACGATGGCGGCCCCATGCCGCACAAGCGATAGACGCGGTAGTTGAAGCACACCGGATCGCGATTTTGCGCACGGTAAGCGGCCATGTCGGCCATGGTCATGTCACCCGGATTGCGCGGCGCGTTGCGCACCGCCGCCACAATCGCCCGCGCGGTTGGCCCTGTGTAAAAGGTATCGGGGCCATGCGTTGCAATATCACGCAATGTTGCGGCAAGCGCAGGGTTGCGCAATGTTTCACCCAGTCGCGCCGGGCGACCATCGATGAAAAATTGCGCCCGCGTCTGGGGAAAATCGCCCCAGCGCTGATCCGCGCCCGCCAATGTTGCGGCTAACCAGCGGCTGACGGTAAAACCCTGCTCAGCCAGGCGAATCGCGGGTTCAAAAAGCCGCGCCCATGGCAGGCGGCCATAGCGACGATGCGCCTCTGCCATCAGCCGAATATTGCCCGGAACACCTACTGATCGCCCGCCAGGAACGGCATCACGGATACCAAGAGGTGCACCATCGGGGCCGGTAAAGCGCTCTGGCCGTGCCGCCGCTGGGGCTTCTTCGCGGCCGTCGATGGTGATGGCCTGCCCAGTAGCGGCATCGTGATAGACAAAGAAACCGCCGCCGCCGATCCCGCTCGATTGCGGTTCAACCACGGTGAGCGCCAGCATTGTCGCCATTGCCGCGTCGGCCGCGCTTCCGCCCGCGTCGAGCATTTCGCGCCCAGCCTCGCTGGCCCGAACATCCGCAGATGAAACCAGCCCATCTCCTGATAGCAGCTGACCGCCGCTGGTTGCGGCTCCGGCAACGGCGGGGGCAGTGTTTTCCTGCGCGCATAGCGGGGTGACCACCGCAAATGAGAGGACCACGGCAAACAATGCGTTTTTAATCATAGGCTAACCCTAAGCTTTCTCATCAGGCGGTCAATCCATGTTATCGGCGTCGATAATATCTTTGATAGCCGTTACCCCTGTTGCGTCCATCCGCCGCAACAGGTCGCGGGCCATGCGCGCCGCCAGCCACGGCCCCTCATAAACCAGTGCGCTATAAAGCTGAACCATAGTAGCTCCCGCGCGCATTCTCGCCCAAATATCATCGGCAGAGGCAATACCGCCCGCAGCGATGAGCGGTAATTGCCCGCCTGTGCTGCGGCGAAAATCGCGCAATCGCTGTAATGCCAGCCCCGCCAATGGTGCGCCCGACAGCCCACCCGTTTCGCTCGCATAGCGCGAATGCAATGGCGGCCGCGAAACCGTGGTGTTCCCGACAATGATGGCATTGATGCCATGCGCGATGCTGGCGCGCACTATTGCGTCAATCTGTTCAGGATCAAGATCTGGCGCAACCTTGAGAAAAATAGGCGAGCCACCCGCGCCGCGCGCCGCTGCGGTTGCAGCCAGCAGCGCATCGAGCGCACCCTCATCCTGCAGCGCGCGCAGGCCCGGCGTATTCGGCGATGAGATGTTGATGGTCAGCCAATCAGCATAGGGCGAACATGCTTTCACGCCATCAACATAATCCGCCACGCGGTCGGCCGCATCCTTATTTGCCCCAATATTGATACCAAATGGCGCGCGGTCTGCGCGGTTATAGTGGGCAGACAGACGCCCAAAAGCCGCGGCCTGACCACCATTATTAAACCCCATGCGATTGATAACGGCTACATCTTCATGCAATCTGAACAGCCGCGGGCGGGGGTTGCCGTCCTGTGCCAACGGCGTCAGCGTCCCCACTTCTGCCCCGGCAAAGCCAAAATGCGCCATCGCGTGCACGGCGCGGGCATCTTTGTCGAATCCAGCAGCCAAGCCTATCGGGTTGGCGAAGCGGAGGCCAGCAACGGTGACGGAAAGGCGCGGGTCATCACGCGGTGCGCCCGCCACAGGAAATTGCGATAACGCACCAATAATAAGACGGTGCGCCTTTTCCGGGTCAAATGGGCGCATCAACAGCATCGACAACCGACCAAGCATCAATCAAAATCTCCGAGCATTCCCATGTCGGTTTCGTCCAATACATTGTTTTTCGTTTGAGCCAATCAGTGCCTGCGACCCGAAGGGCTCCTTTGTCATTACGATGATTGAGTCCTTAACCTACTGTAGGCCGATCAGTGCAAGCTGGTCGGCCTTTTTTTGGGCTAGGCGGGGGGTTGCGTTGCCCCTATTTTTAGCCAATAGTCTTGCGCGTAGCTTGGTCGCACAGGCTGCACCCAGATCAACTGGGGCAATCTTGGGCTATATGGGGCATCGGAATTGACCGCACCAGTTTCCATGGAATATGCGCCGCCGCCGCCCGAACTGGTTGATCAGATCAGCGCGCTATACAGCCTGCGTCAAAACCAATTGCATGTCGAAGAAATCGAGCGGGCTGATCGCGCGCAATTGCGAGTTTGGATACAAGGTCGCGGGGAATATCATTTTCCCGACGGCCATGTTGGCGCCGTATTTCCTGTCACCATTTTCGGCCCGACCAGCGGTGTGATCCATGGCGTCGGTTATGGCCCGCTTCATGTCGTTGGCGTTGGGTTACAACCAGCCGCGTGGGGAACATTGATGGGCCCAGATGCGGCACTGTGGGCTGACAGAACCATCGATGCGACAACCATATTTGGTGACAGCGCGACCGAACTGCACCGAGCAATCAGCGCAAGCGATAATACGCAGCAGCATTTCACGCTGCTCTGCGATTTTATCACCACAGCCATCACCGCGATGAATGAAACGGCGCCAACCGCTTTCATATCCATCATGGAAGAATGGTTGATAGAACGCGTTGACCCCAAAGTCGATGTTCTGGTGGAGCGCCTGGGACTGGGTATGCGGCAGATTGAGCGGCTGTCAAAGCGCTACTACGGCTTGCCGCCGAAAACATTGGCGCGCAAATATCGCGCGCTACGGGTGGCGGCAGCGATGGCACGCGGCGACGATTTGAACGAATTGGGATTAGGCGACACATTCTACGATCAATCGCACTTGATTCGTGAATTGAAGCGTTTTGCAGGGTTGACGCCGCAACAAATTGCCCAACATCAGTCAAGCCTGCTGGTCGAAGTAGCCCAGGGACTCAAGGGTTTGGAAGGGCAAGTCAGTGCGATAGTATCTGGCGCTTGAATAACGCGATGAATAGAGGCATATATCAAATGTGACTGATATGGTCACATTTGAGCAACGAGACCCATGCGCCTGTCCAACCTTGCCGATTATGCCATCGTGCTGATGAGCGCCGCCGCGCGCCATTGCGGCGGAGCCGGGCTTGACCCTGCGACCGGAAAGCAACGCACGAGGACCAGCGCAGCTACGCTGGCCGAGGAAACGGGCGTTCCTGTTGCAACCGCACACAAGCTGGTCAATATTTTGGTGCGTGCTGGGTTGCTCAAGTCGGTGCGCGGCGCGGGCGGCGGTATCAAACTGGCGCGCCCCGCAGCGGCCATCAGCGTCGCCGACATCATTGAGGCAATTGAGGGGCCGATTGCGCTGACGACATGTGTCGATCATGGGCGGCATGACTGTGCACTGGAGGCTAGTTGCCGCGTCCGGCCGCACTGGGCCATCATCAACGCGTCGATGCGCGGCGCATTGAATGCGGTCAGTCTTTCGAGTCTATCGCGGTGAGCGACATTTCAATCAAGGATCAGGCGGCGCGCGCTGCTGCCGCGAAAGTGGCGGACTATGAGCATGGCTGGGCATCGGACATCGAAACCGATTTTGCGCCCAAGGGCCTCGGCGAGGACACCGTCCGTTTCATCAGCGCCAAAAAGGGCGAGCCCGAATGGATGCTCGAATGGCGGCTGAAGGCCTTTGCCATGTGGCAGACGATGGAGATGCCCGATTGGGCCAAGCTCAATGTTCCGCCCATCGACTATCAGGACGCCTATTATTACGCCGCGCCGCGCGCCAAGCCCAAGCTGGGCAGCCTCGACGAGGTCGATCCCGAAATCCTGCGGGTTTACGAGAAGCTCGGTATTCCGATTGAGGAGCAGAAAGTGCTCGCCGGCGTCGAGGGCGCGCGGCGGGTTGCGGTCGATGCGGTATTTGACAGCGTGTCGGTTGCGACCACCTTCCGCGCAGAGCTGGAGCGCGCGGGCGTCATTTTCCGCTCGATCAGCGAGGCGATCAAGGACTATCCGGAGCTGGTGCGCAAATGGCTTGGCAAAATTGTGCCCCAACACGACAATTATTTCGCCGCGCTCAACTGCGCGGTCTTTTCGGACGGGACGTTCGTTTACATCCCCGAAGGCGTGCGTTGCCCGATGGAGCTTTCCACCTATTTCCGCATCAACGCGGAAAACACCGGCCAGTTTGAACGCACACTGATAATCGCCGAAAAGGGCAGCTATGTCTCCTACCTCGAAGGCTGCACGGCGCCGATGCGTGACGAGAATCAGCTGCATGCGGCGGTGGTGGAACTGGTCGCGTTGGACGATGCCGAGATCAAATATTCGACCGTGCAAAACTGGTACCCGGGCGACGCAGAAGGCAAAGGCGGCATCTATAATTTCGTTACCAAACGAGCACTGTGCCAAGGCAAACGGAGCAAGGTGTCGTGGACGCAGGTCGAAACCGGCAGCGCGATTACCTGGAAATATCCGTCGTGCGTGCTCAACGGCGAAAACAGCGTCGGCGAGTTCTACTCGGTCGCGGTGACCAACAATTACCAACAGGCTGACACCGGCACCAAGATGATCCACAATGGCAAGGGCAGCCGCTCAACCATCGTCAGCAAGGGCATCAGCGCCGGGCACAGCAACAACACCTATCGCGGGCTGGTGCGCGTCGCGCCCAATGCAGAGGGGTCACGCAATTTCACCCAATGTGACAGCCTGCTGTTAGGCTCGCTCAGCGGCGCGCATACCGTCCCCTATATCGAAGTCCGCAACCCCAGCGCACAGATTGAGCATGAGGCGACGACGAGCAAGATCAGTGACGACCAGATGTTCTACGCGATGCAACGCGGGCTGAACGCTGAGGAAGCCGTGGCGCTGATCGTCAACGGCTTTGCCAAGGAAGTGCTGCAGCAACTGCCGATGGAATTTGCGGTCGAGGCGCAGAAGTTGCTGGGGATTTCGCTTGAGGGGAGCGTGGGGTGATTTTGACATTAACATTGGTGGCGCTGATCGGCGCACAGGCCGAGGTTGCCCCATCTGTTGATCCGGAGTCTGAAGCAGACATCGTGGTCCTTGCGCGTCGATTGGATAGCTGGCGAGGCCGTGCGCGCGAACGCAATGGGGCGTTAGAATGCCAGTCAATCCAGACAAGCGGCGACAGGGACGTCGATCAAATTGGCTGCAACGCCATGATTATTTGCATGACTCAACTTCGTCCAACACTGGCATTGCCCGGTTCGGAACGAAATCGAAACCGCCGTCGCGCGTTACAAAC
>JBEBJX010000102.1:0-6794 GCA_040079655.1 Sphingopyxis sp.
GGCGGGCACTGACCCACGCCTCTGATCTCGATCTGATATTATTATTCACTGGCGATTTAATGGCGCAGTCTGATGGCCCGCGCCCATTGGGAGCCTCGACCTATTTTAATCGATTGGGCCAGCGCGTTGTCGCCGCTTTGTCGGTGCCAACAGCGGCGGGGCGCCTCTATGAGGTCGATACGCGGCTGCGCCCACAGGGCACGCAGGGGCCATTGGTCTCCAGTTTAGACGCCTTCGCTCGCTATCAGCGCGAAGAGGCGTGGACGTGGGAGCATATGGCACTGACCCGCGCTCGCCCGGTCTTTGGCAGCAGTGGCGCGCGCGCCCATTTGCAGGCGATTATCGATGACGTTCTGGCTGGCCCGCGAGATACAACAAAGCTGTTAGCCGATATCGTTGCAATGCGCGGGCAAATGGCCAGTCACAAGCCGCCAAAGGGCCCGCTGGATGTAAAATTGTGCGACGGCGGGCTGGTCGATGCTGAATTTGCTATCCACACCATGCAGTTATTGCATAACACCGCTTTTGACGCATGCCTTGACGGTGCGCTTTCTAGGCTGGTGAAGGCGGGGCATGCGCCAGCGGCGGTGATCGGCGCACAGCAGCTGTTGGCGCGAATGCTGGTGACGTTGCGGTTGATGGCGCCCGACGGCCAAACTCCGCAGCTCGAAGAAACGCGCTCGCGGATCGCCCATGCTTGTATGCCTGGCAGCGAACCAGATTGGGCAGACCTGCTGAGCGCTTATACTGATGCACGCGCTTGCATTGGCGCATGGTGGGGCCATATTCGTAATGGTTAGGAGATGGATATGCTGAGCGAAGGACAGGCTACGCCAGACTGGAAACTGCTATTGGCCGACGGAACCCCGCTGTCGCGCGGTGACATGGCGGGACAGGCGCATGTCGTCTATTTCTATCCCAAGGCGGATACGCCGGGTTGTACCAATGAGGCTAAGGATTTCAGTGCTTTGGCGAGCGGTTTTACCGATGCTGGCGTGCGCGTCATTGGCGTGTCAAAGGACAAGCCGGCGCGGCTCGCCAAATTCGCCGAAAAATACGGCCTTACCATCACGCTTGGTTCTGATGAGGGCGGGCATATGATCGAGGATTTCGGCGTCTGGGTCGAAAAATCGCTCTATGGCCGCCTTTATATGGGGATTGAGCGCGCGACCTTTCTGTTTGCGGCCGACGGGCGGCTGGTACAGCAATGGCGCAAGGTCAAGGTGAAGGGCCATGCCGATGCGGTGCTGGCAGCGGCGGGGGCATGGTAATGGTGTTCAAATCATTGAGAAATTATCGCTGAAAATGCGCGGACCTTTCCACCATTTGACGTAAAAAATGCGCAGTATTTATCGGTTCACCGCGCCAGTTACCCGACTGGACGCACGAATGGGCTTTGTGTGTTGCTCCATTAACTTTTGCTGTCCAATAGCTCTTTCAAGGCGGGGACCAAGAGCATTTGGCCCACATGTCGCAAACAATTCGGGGTCGCATCTTGTTTCATTTTGCTCGTTTTTTCAAACAGTGCTCGATTCTACTCCTCGCTTCTGCCGTTGGATTTGGTGCGCCGCTCATGGCCGCAACCACCAACGAAGCGCCGGTTGATCTCGACGCGCCTGATGTTTCGCTCGACAGTGCAGAAGCCGAAGCGGCTGTCGCCAGCGCCGACGCCGCCGCTGTTGCGGTTGCGCGCTTCACGCCGGTTTTGGCGCGCCGTGTTGGCGGCGAGGGAGACAGCCAGTTCCGCTCATTGTTTTCGGCATGGCAGCAAATGGACGGGCCGACCGCGCAAGCCATCGCCATTCCATCGCGCGCCCCGGTTGATGTCGTGACGCTGACATCGTCATTCGGCACCCGCAGCGACCCGTTCAACGGTCGCCGTGCCCGCCACAATGGCATCGACATTCCGCGCCCAACGGGCACACCAATTTATGCCACCGCAGATGGCACCATTGGCCGCGCGCAGCGGCTTGGCGGCTATGGTAATTATGTCGAGGTCGAGCATGGCAACGCTATCCAGACCCGCTATGGCCATATGTCGACTATCGCTGTCATATCAGGACAGCGAGTGCGCCGTGGTGACATTGTCGGCTATGTTGGCTCAACCGGCCGTTCCACCGGCCCGCATTTGCATTACGAAGTCCGCATTGCGGGGGCACCGGTCAATCCGATGCCGTTCCTGGCCGAAGACGGCGTGATGGCCGATGCGTCGGGCCACGGCAATGTCGCGCTGGGCGGCCCGCGCGAGTAGATTGAGCGAATAAATATAGCCGTAAAGTCTGACGAAAAACAAGCGATGGCTTGCCGCTAGTTCTTTGTGACCCTATCTTAGGGCCATGGCTGAAACGCTTTCTATCAATAACTGCCCGACTCTTAGCGCATCTGCTGCCGCACGCGTTCGTGCGATTGGTGAAAAACTGGGCCAGCCTGCACGCCTGCGGCTCTCTGTTGATGGCGGCGGCTGCTCTGGCTTTACCTATACATTCGCCATGGCCGATTCGGTTGAGGCTGATGATAGCGTGAGCGAGACCGATGGTGTCGCGCTCATTATCGATAGTGTCAGTATCGAATATCTACGCGGGTCGCGGATTGATTTCGTCGAATCGCTGGGCGGATCGAGCTTTCAGGTGACCAACCCCAACGCCACCGCTGGCTGTGGCTGTGGCTCCAGCTTTGCCGTCTGATGCGGATCGCGACCTCGTGAAAATCGCAACCTATAACGTCAACGGCATCCGCGCCCGTTTGCCGCGCCTGATCGAATGGTTGACCGAAACACAGCCCGACATTGTGTGCCTGCAAGAGCTCAAATCCGCTGATGAGGCCATTCCGCGCGCCGAGATAGAGGCAGCGGGTTATGGCGCACTGTGGCATGGGCAAAAGGGGTTTAACGGCGTTGCTATCCTTGCCCGCGGGGCCGATCCGGTCGAGGTGCAGCGCGGGCTCGACGGCGATGTCGAGGACGAGCAGAGCCGCTATATCGAGGCCGATGTTTTTGGTGTGCGCGTCGCAGGGATTTATCTGCCCAACGGCAACCCGCACCCCGGGCCAAAGTTCGACTATAAGCTGGGCTGGATGGCGCGGTTGCGCGCACGGGCACAGGCGATTTTGGCCGAAGAAGTGCCAGCGGTGATCGCCGGCGATTATAACGTCATCCCGCACGACGACGATGTATTTCGCGTGTCGGCGATGGCCGATGATGCGTTGATGCACCCGCACGCCCGAGCCGCCTATCGCGCGATGCTGGCCGATGGCTGGACCGACGCTTTGCGTGCGCGCTATCCTGCGGGCGGGGTGTGGACCTATTGGGATTATCAGGCGGGGGCATGGCAACGCGATGCGGGGTTTCGTATCGATCATTTGCTGTTGTCGCCCGCGCTTGCCGACCGGTTGAGCGACGCCGGTGTGGACAAGGACCACCGCGCCCGCGAAAAGGCGAGCGACCATGCTGCGACCTGGATAGAGCTGCGGTGAGTTGCGGTGACGCCTGATCGCGTGGCGAGTGTCTATTTTCACGGACAACCCGGGTCGCCGGCTGAACTGGCGCTGTTCGGGCCGGAATGCGCGGCGCGGACTGCCGACTGGCTGGTAATGGACCGCCAAGCTTCGATCGCTGATGATTATTATGCAGCATTGGCGCGGAAGGCCGTGGCCTTTGCGGCGGGCCGCCCGCTTCGCCTCGTTGGCTTTTCGCTTGGTGGTTATGTCGCGCTCCGTGTGGCACAGCATTGCGGCCCGGCGCTTGCCGCGGTTGACCTGATATCGACCGCCGCCCCGCCCATTGGAGGCGTTTTCCCTATGGGCATGATGGGTAAGCCAGTGTTTGAGCTGGCGCGCGATCACCCGTCGCTATTTTCTTTGCTCACCAGCGCGCAAGGGTTGGCGGTGCGCTTTGTCCCCAATTGGCTCATCCGACGGCTGTTTGCTGGAGCCAAAGGCGCAGATGCGATATTGGCGCGTGACAGCCAATTCCTGTCCGTTATGCGCGGGCTGCTGCGCGATAGCGCAAGTCATGGCCAGGCGGTCTATCGGTTTGAAATTGCGGATTATGTGCGCTGGAGCCATGGCGATATTCCGCCCATCGCTGCTCCCGTCCGCTTTTGGCATGGCGATATGGATAATTGGGCGCCGATGAGTATGGCCGAGCAATTGGCCGGGCAATGTTCCACTGTTGTCCAGTTTAACCGCTTGCCCGGCTTGTCGCATTATTCGACGCTTGCGGCCTATTTGGCCGAAATATTAGCAGACTACTCCCCCGGGGACGCCGCTGATCCGGCGAACAGCCCGCCATCGATGCTGAACTCTGACCCTGTCACATAGGTCGCTTCGTCACTGCCCAGCATCACCGCCACCGCCGCCACCTCATCAACCATTCCAAAACGCCTTAGCGGGGTGTCCGCGACCATCGCCGCCATCCGCGCATCGCGATCCGGCCCGTCGCCCAGCATCGCTTCCCACATCGGCGTCAGGATCGCGGCGGGGAAAATGGCGTTGCAGCGAATGCGCCACCCCTTTTGCGCACAGTAAAGCGCAACCGATTTTGTATGGTTGCGGATCGCCGCTTTTGACGAGGCATAGGCCACCGCGCCCGGAATGCCGACCAGGCCAGAGCGCGACGATATGTTGATGATCGACCCCGTGCCCGCGCCTTTCATCGCGCCGATGGCATAGCGGCAACCCATGAAGGTGCCATCAAGGTTGACGCGGTGCACCTTGTGCCATTCATCGAGCGTCGCATGCTCGGGGTCGTGCGGGCCCACGCTGTCCTCGAACCCGGTAATCCCCGCATTGTTGACCAGCACGTCGAGCGCGGGGACGGCGGCGGTGAGATTGAGCCAATCCTCCTCATTGCTGACATCGAGATGAAGGTATCGTGCCCCAATCGCCGTCGCCGTTTTTACGCCTTCGTCGTCGTTGCAATCACTGACGATCACAGTCGCGCCCTCGGCAATGAAATGTTCGGCGATGGCGCGGCCAATCCCACGCGCGGCCCCAGTAACGAGGCAGGTTTTATTGAGCATTCTGGGCATGGTCACAACGGCTTTTCGTAAATCGTGTACACTCTATTCACATTGGCATGGATCGCTTCGGCAATCGCGTTCATCCCCTGATTATCGTCGAGCACCCAGCCGATTTCGCCGCGCGTGGACGCATAATCGCGCACGACATCGCGGCGGATATATTCGATCATCATAAAGGCGAGCTGGCTGGCCATACGGCTGGCGTGAAGCCGTTTGACCACGCCCATCAACGGCACGCGAACGGTGCGCGATTGCGGTTTGCGTAGCCACCACAATAATGAAATCCAATTGAACGGAAGCAGCCTCCCTCCGAACCCAGCAATTTTCTCGTTCAAATCGGGCAACACCATCATGAACGCGACGGGCTCGCCGTCGACTTCTGCGATGCGGATTAAATCTTCATAGACAATCGGTTTGAGCTTTTTCCCGACATGCGCGATTTCGGAATCTGTCAACGGCACAGAGCCCCAATTGTCGGCCCAAGCATCATTGAGGATGCCGAGGATAAGCGCGGCTTCATCGTTGAACCGCGCCTTGTTGACGTTGCGGATGCGGATTTTGCTGCTGCGTTCGCCGCTGGCGACGATGCGGTTGACGAGGTCGGGAAAGCCGTGCCGAAAATCCAAATCATAGGTATAGAGGTGTTTGGCTGGGGCATAGCCTGCGCCCTCAACCCACGCCTGATATTCCGCGCGGTCATGCCCCATCATCACCGTTGGCGGATGGTCGTGCCCCATCGTCAAAAGGCCGGGCTCATCCCAAACCGACAGGGAAAGTGGGGCCAGCACGCGGGTCATACCCTGTTCGCGCAGCCACTCTTCGGCTTTGGCAATCAACGCCGCCGTGACCGCTTCGTCTTCGGCCTCTAATAACCCCCAATTGCCCGTGCCCGGCCCCATCCCCTGTTCGATGGGTTGTTCGAGCGCCAGCGTATCAAAATGCGCGCTGATCCGCCCGACCACCTGCTCGCCACGCCGCGCCAGAAACAGTTGCGCTTCGCCATGTTCGAACCACGGGTTTTTCGCTGGTGTAATGAGGTTCATGGCATCCATTCGCAATGGTGGCACCCAATTGGGGTCGTCAGCATTGATACGATAGGCAAGGTCGATGAAGGCAGCTTTATCGGCCTTGCTGTCGGCCGGGGTGATGATGATAGATGGTATAGTCACGATGATCCTCGATCGGCGAAATTGCGCATGGCCTAAACCAGCCAAACGAGCGCGGCAAGCCGTGCCATTTTCCTGCCACGAAGCGGGGGTATTCGCAATTTATCTGTAATCGTATAAGCGATGCAATATTTCTTGCGCGGCGCACAGGCGGAGGGCATCGCGGGTCGTAGAGGGTTAACCCATGACAGATAGCATAAATTCCACCGCAACTAACTCCACCGCAACTACCAATGATGGCGCTTCGCCCCAATCTTCTTCGCCAAAATCTTCTTCGTCTGAACGCGGCGAAGATATGGCAATGATCCGCACCGCGGCGAAACTTACGACCGATCTCAACACACCCAATAAGATGATTTACTGGGGCGATTTTCTGGGGTCAGCGGCGCTCGGTTATGCAAGTTTGGCGGGGGCCATTCTCTCAAATACGCTTCCTGCCGCATTGGCTTGTGGCATCGTCGCCATCCTATCCCTTTACCGCGCTGGTTTGTTTATCCATGAAATAACGCACATGCGCCTGTCCGCCGTGCCGGGGTTCTGGACCATGTGGCATATCATCGTCGGCATTCCGGTGATGCTGCCATCGTTCATGTATGAGGGGTTGCATAAT
>JBEBJX010000103.1:0-6606 GCA_040079655.1 Sphingopyxis sp.
CATTGGCGGGGCCGGTGGTTGCTGGGGCGGTCATATTGTGTGAAGGCGGCGTCATTGGCCTCAACGACAGTAAGAAATTGAGCGAGTCCAAGCGTATATCGCTCGAAGCTGAGATAAAATCTCAATGCCGTTGGTCGATTGGGATGGCGACGCCAGAGGAAATTGACGCGATCAATATCTTGCAGGCGACGATGCTGGCAATGACCCGCGCGGTCGAAGGGCTGCTTCCCCAACTTCATCACCCTGAATCTCAGAACCGTCACCCTGAACTCGTTTCAGGGCCCATGACCGAAGAGCGCAGCGTCGCGCCATGGATGCTGAATCAAGTTCAGCATGACGATGAAAAAAAGGTTATGGACATCCCTGTCGAAACCCCAGTCCTCATCCTCGTCGATGGCAACCGCCTGCCCAAATGGCGTTGGCCCGCGCGCGCCATCATCGGTGGGGATGCCAGCGAACCCGCGATTTCCGCCGCGTCAATTATCGCCAAGCAGGCGCGCGACGTCATGATGATCGCGGCCGACCGCGCGCATCCGGGCTATGGTTTTGCTCAGCACAAGGGCTATGGCACCGCGGCACACCTGGCGGCACTCCAGCGGCTCGGCCCGTGCCCGATCCACCGCCGCAGTTTTGCGCCAGTGCGGCACATGGTGATGGCTTCGCAGTGATTTTTGCCGGCTGAGTCTTTTGGGCCACACCACTAGGGATTGAGTCCGCCTACCAGTGCGTGACGCATGATGATGCGTCGGGCCTGCTTCGTTCTCCATTTCGTCACCGCCGCGTTAACCATTTTGCATAACTTGGCGTTTACCATGATGCTTGACCGCGGAATCGTAAGGATTCAGAAGAGCCTTTTCGAGTGAGATGGCAACATCGAGCGGCTCGGAAAAGGCGGTAGATAGGGAAAATAGCGTCTGTTCTGATTCAATCAAAACAGGACAGACGCTAGCGGAACCTTGTGCTTTTGAGGGTGGCGACATGGGTGTTATCGAGCGTGTAAAAGTTCCGGCGAGTGCGGAGGCGCTCCCGCTGAACAGCATCCTCAAGGGCGATTGCATTGCGCAGATGCGCGCGCTTCCTGCCGCGTCGGTCGATATGATCTTTGCCGATCCGCCCTATAACCTCCAGCTTGGTGGCGATCTGTTTCGTCCCGATGGCAGCCAGGTCGATGCCGTCGATGATGATTGGGACAAATTTGACAGTTTAGCGACCTATGACCGTTTCACCCATGCGTGGCTGGCCGAGGCCAAGCGGATCCTGAAACCGCGTGGCTCGATTTGGGTGATCGGCAGCTACCACAATATTTTTCGCGTCGGCACCGCGCTTCAGGATGCGGGCTACTGGATCCTCAACGATGTGGTGTGGCGCAAGGCCAATCCGATGCCCAATTTCAAGGGCACGCGCTTTACCAATGCGCACGAGACGCTGATCTGGGCCAGCATGGGCGAGGGCGCACGCTATACCTTCAATTATCGCGCGATGAAGACGCTCAACGACGAACTGCAAATGCGCAGCGACTGGCTTATCCCGATCTGTGCTGGTCAGGAACGGCTCAAAAGCGGCGGCACCAAGGTCCACCCGACGCAGAAGCCAGAGGCGCTGCTCTATCGCGTGCTGCTTGCCTGCACCAACCCTGGCGATGTTGTGCTCGACCCGTTTTTCGGCACCGGCACCACCGGCGCGGTTGCCAAGCGGCTGGGGCGGCATTACATCGGGATTGAACGCGAGGACGCCTATATCGCGGCGGCGGAGGAGCGGATCGCATCCGCGCTGCCGCTCGATGAAAGCGCGCTGAAAACGATGATGGCGCCAAAGGCGGCGACGCGCGTGGCGTTCGGCACGCTGGTTGAGTGCGGAATGATTGGGCCAGGCACACTGCTGTGCGACGCGAAACGCCGGTGGAAGGCGATGGTCCGCGCTGATGGCTCGCTCGATATGGGTGGGACAATCGGTTCCATCCACAAATTGGGCGCGGTGCTGCAAAATGCGCCATCGTGCAACGGCTGGACCTTCTGGCATATCGATACGGCGGGTGGCCTTCGCGAAATTGATAGCGTGCGGCAGGATTGGCTGCTGGCGAACGAGGCGTAATGCTTGAGCCATTAACCAAGATTGATTTGGCAGGCCTTGCCAATGACGCCCGCATCTATTGCCAGCCAACCTGCCTGGTTGAACGCCCGCATGGGCTCGATGGCCGCGTTGCCCGGATTGCGGACACTATGCTGTGGTTTGCTGGCTGGGCCATTGCGGTGCGCGAACGCGGCGGCGCTGTGCGTGAGGCGCTGGTCCCTGTCGAGCAAATGGCCGAGTGGATCGCCGCCATGCCCGATGCGCTGGCGATAAAGGCGGCGGCGCAGATTGCGGCGGTGTCTGCGCCACGTTCAGCGCTCGACCTCAAAGGGCGGACCATCCGCCTTGCGGAACCGCAGATCGTCGGCATCCTCAACTGCACCCCCGACAGTTTTTCCGATGGCGGCAAATATGGCGACCCCCAGCGTGCGTGCGCGATGGGCGTTGATATGGCAGCGGCGGGGGCGGCGATTATCGACGTTGGCGGCGAATCCACGCGGCCGGGCGCGCCATTGGTATGGGAAGGCGATGAAATCCAGCGTATCATTCCGGTGATCGAGCGTTTGGCCCATGCGGGGGTCGCGGTGTCGGTCGATGCGCGCAAGGCCGGGGTGATGGAGGCTGCGCTCGGCGCTGGTGCGGCCATGGTCAATGACGTCTCGGCGCTATTCTATGACGACCGCTCGGCGGAGATCGTGGCTAGGGCGGGGTGTCCGGTGGTGCTGATGCACGCGGCCAGCCAGACGAGCGATCCACATGCGAATGCGCGCTATGACGATGTGCTTTACGATGTGTTTGATTGGCTGGAGGCGGCGGTGGCGCGCGCGGTTGCTGCTGGCATATCGCGTGACAAAATCATCATCGATCCGGGCATCGGCTTCGGCAAAGGCGTTCAGGAAAATATGCGCCTTACCAATGGCTTGTCGCTGTTTCATGCCATCGGTTGTCCGCTGCTCTATGGCGCCAGCCGCAAACGGATGATCGGTGCGCTTGATGGTGAGGTGGATGCTGACGCGCGGCTTGGCGGGTCGGTTGCGCTGTGTTTCCAGGCGGCCAATGCGGGCGCGCAGCTGCACCGTGTGCACGATGTGGCCGAAACGCGGCAGGCCTTGCGGGTGTGGCGCGCGGGCCGCGATACGGCTTTGGCGCGCAATTAGGAAAACCGCTCAAGCTGCCGTATCAATCCCCAGGTCGGATAGCTTGCGATAAAGCGTTGAGCGGCCAATGCCGAGCCGCCGCGCAACTTCGCTCATGCGGCCGCGATAATGGCCGATGGCAAGCCGGATAACATCGGCTTCGATATCGTTTAGTGCTCGCAAATTGCCGTCCGCGCGATAGAGGGTAACACCGATGCCGTCGCCGGGCATGGCCTTGCCATTGCGCTCCATTTCGGGTTCACGCGCGCGTTCGGCGACCAGCCCGGGAAAATCTGCGAGGCTGAGTTGTGGTCCGGTGGCAAGAGCGGCGGCGCGTATCAATGTATCGTGCAATTGGCGGACATTGCCGGGCCATCGCCACGCGGCGAGAGCATCAGCCAGCTCGCCAGACATGGAGGGGCTTTCCATTCCCGGCATGGCAGCTATGCGACCAAGGAAGTGGCGGGCGAGTGAGGGAATATCGCTGCGGCGGTCGCGCAAGGGCGGCAGTGCCACTTCGGCAACACTGATCCGCGCCAGTAAATCTTCGCGGAACAACCCGTCTTGTGCGCGCTGTTTAAGCGAGACGCTGGCCGTTGAAATCAGCCGAATATCCACCCGCTGACTGCTGCTGGATCCGCAGGCTGATACCTGGCCATTCCCAAGATATTCAGCAAGCCTGGCCTGATCGTCCATCGGCAATCGCTCGATACGATCGATCACCAATGTTCCGCCGTCGGCTTTGGCAATTTCACCAAGCCGCCGTTCAAATGCTCCGGCAAAGGCACCGCGTTCATATCCGAACAATAATGGCCCAATCATCGCATCGCTATGGTGTCCGCAATCGACCTCGATAAAGGGCGAACGCGGGCGAAGTCCGGCGCTATGAATAGCGTGCGCGAGCAGAGCCTTGCCCGTCCCTGGTTCGCCTTCAACCAGCACAGGAACACGGGTGCGAGCGGCCTTTGCGGCAATAGCAAGTGCGGTGCGAAAAGCGGGGGTGGAGCCAATAATCTCTTCGATGGAAAGCGGCGATTCAAACTTTTCAGACAGCGCCCGCAACTCTTGCTGACACCGGGGCGCGATCGCCATTTCCAACGCGGCCAACAATCGCTCGCTAGAAAGCGGCTTGTCGAGAATGTCGGTGGCACCCGCCTGTAACGCGCGCAATGCCGCTTGGCGAAGGCCCGGTTCACCGCTGAATAATATGGGCAGTGCAGGGCGGTAAGAGCGCATCGCGGCGATAGTTTCGGCGAGCTGACCGTGCGCCACACGCTCGCTCATCAGCACAGCATCAAGCAATAGCCCATCGTGGGTGCCAAGCAGCGCTATAGCCGTTTCGCAGTCACTGGCCAGCAAGGCGCGCCAACCGCAACGCGCGGCGAGCGAGGCGACAAAACGGCTGTGTGCCGCGTCGTTATCAACCACCAACATCATACGGTCACCCTGCAGAGTTGCCACGCATCATACCTCATGAACAGCCAAGCTAAGCGCGTTTGATAACCGATGGAGGTTAATTATGCCCTTATATGCGGAAATGGACGTTTGCGGCCTTGCTCGGTGCATACATCGTGGCATAAGGCACCATCTGGTCCAGAAAGGGCCGATCAAGAATGCAGGGCGAGGGAATGGCGTTATGGCACATCAGGATCTAGGGCATGACATCAGCGAGGCAACAGAAACATACGGCGGGTTTATCGCATTATTCAAATGGGGGGCCATTGTCTGTATAGCGGTCACCGCGCTTGTCCTTTACTTGATTAGCTAGACATCATGCCGATGAAAATCGCGATCCTGCGCGAAGGCGCGGCGGGCGAATGCCGCGTTGCCGCCACGCCGGAAACGGTGAAAAAGTTCATCGCGCTCGGCGCGGTCGTTTCGGTCGAGGAAGGCGCTGGGCTGAGCGCATCGATCGCCGATGCAGACTATGTCGCCGCTGGTGCGAGCATCGCCAAACGGGCTGCGCTGGTCAAAGGCGCCGACATCATCCTCGCCATTCAGGGGCCAGACCCAAAGAGCCTGAAGGGCGCGAAGGCAGGCGCGTGGCTTGCCGCCGCGCTCAACCCGACCGGAGCCGGAGACAATGGGCGCGCACGCATTGATGCTTATGCGAGCCTGGGGCTGGAGGCGCTGGCGATGGAATGGATGCCGCGCATCACCCGCGCGCAAAGCATGGACATCCTCTCGTCGCAATCGAACCTTGCGGGCTATAAGGCGGTGATCGAGGCGGCGGACGCCTATGGTCGCGCTTTTCCGATGATGATGACGGCGGCGGGAACGGTGCAGGCCGCAAAATGTTTCGTGATGGGGGTTGGCGTTGCTGGCCTGCAAGCCATCGCCACCGCGCGGCGGCTGGGCGCGCAGGTCAGCGCCACCGATGTGCGTAGTGCGACCCGCGAGCAAATCCAATCGCTCGGTGCCAAGCCGGTCTTTGTCGAAAGCGTCGCCGGGATAGAGGGCGAGGGCGCGGGCGGCTATGCTACCGAAATGTCCGATGAATATAAAGCGGCGCAGGCCGAACTTGTGTCGGCGCATATCGCCAAGCAGGACATCGTCATCACCACGGCGCTGATCCCCGGGCGCGCGGCCCCGCGTTTGATTTCGGACGCACAGGTGGCGACGATGCGCGCAGGCAGCGTTATCATCGATCTCGCGGCGGAAAGCGGCGGCAATGTTGAGGGCGCGGTGGCGGGCGAGGCGGTGGTCAAACACGGCGTCACCATCATCGGCGCGCATAACATGGCCTCCTCTTTGGCGGCGGACGCGAGCGCGCTGTTCGCCCGCAACCTCTATAACTTCCTCTCGGCATTCTGGGACAAGGACGCGGGGCGCCCCGTGCTCGATGACGAGATCGGCGGGGGCATAAGGCTGACGCAGGGCGGCAAAATTGTGCATGAGAGGGTTTTGGCAGGCTGATGCCGGTTATATTTCGTCTGGACGGCAGGAGGTTCCACTTCTTTTCAAGCGAAGGCGACCCGCTTGAACCCATCCATGTGCATGTGGCGCAGGCAGGAATGGACGCGAAATTCTGGCTGTATCCAGATGTCAGACTAGCTTATAATCGCGGATATGACGCGCGAACGATAAAACGATTGCAAGATGTTGTAGAATCCCGCCGTGAAGAGATTGAAAGGGCATGGAATGAGCATTTTTCCGCCTAGTGCGACGGACGTCAGGTTTGATGACGCGGTAATGTGGGTCGATCTCGAAGATGGCCGCACGCTTGGCATCCCAATTGTCTGGTTCCCACGGCTGTTGCACGCTACGCCCGAACAGCGGAAGGACTATTTTATCAGCCCCAGCGGCTTGCATTGGGATGAGATCGATGAGGATATTTCGATTACTGGTTTGCTCGCGGGTCGCGGCGATATGACACACCCGGTGAAGTCTGCGGCGTGAG
>JBEBJX010000104.1:0-6557 GCA_040079655.1 Sphingopyxis sp.
GGCGGATGCTGGCGGGCACATTGGCGGCGATCGTGGTGGCGGTGGGCACATTGCCGCTGGGGCGGTGGCTGGTGGGGGGCGATGGCCCGAGCGCCTCTGCCGGAGCAGCCACGATATTTGCGCTCATCGCCACAATTATGTTGGTGATGGTGGGGTTGACTTACCGCGATGATGCGCGGCCCGCCCCGGCGCATGCGGTGACGGTGGTGCAGGCTATGCGCGATATTTGGCGTAACCCGGCATTTTTGGTGGTGAGCGGGGCGATGGTGGCGATGATTATCGCGGTGACCGTTCTCGACAAATCGGTGCTCTATTATTTCAAATACCAGCTGGGCGATCAATCGGCTGGACAGCGTGCGCTCGGCTGGATGAGGGCGGTGGGCGGCGTGGCCATTCCGGCGTTGCTGCTGCTGTCACGGGCCGTGACCCTGCGCGCGATGTGGTTCATCGCGATTGCGATATGCGTGTCGGCATTGCTGCTGTTCGTCCTGCTCGACCTAGGCCAGATATTGCCGATCAACCTGTTCCTGATCGCGATCCAGGTGGCGAGCGGAGGGCTGAACTTTGCGCTGTGGGCGCTGTTTCCCGACGTGATGGATCATGGCGAGCGGCGCGGCGGGGTGCGGAGCGAAGCAGCGCTCTATGGCATGGTCGCACTGGCACAGCGGGTGGCGATTGGCTTTGGCACCGGCATTTTTGGCCTTACGCTTGCGCGGGGCGGGGTGGGCGGCGATGAAGGCTTGCGGATGACGCTGGCGATCATCCCGCTCGCTTTCTTTCTGCTGTCGGCGGCGATCATGCTGTTTGACCCGATGCGCAAAATGGAGCGCACCAAGGCCGTTAGATAGCGCTGGCACGCTGCCTATTAGCGCACCAGCTCAAACGTTCCCGAAACCCCTTCGGCCTGTGCCGATGGCGCTATCCAAACGCGAAACAGGCCGGGCTCGACAGTTGGTTGAAGATCGCCGCCGATATAAGTGAGGTCGCTGCGCCGCAGGGTGAAGCGCACTCTTTGCGACGCACCGGGGGCCAGCGCCACCTTGTGAAACGCCTTGAGCTCGCGCACCGGGCGGGTGATGGGCGCCACGGTATCGCGGATATAGAGCTGCGCCACTTCCTCGGCGGCGCGGGTGCCGCTGTTGGTGATGAGGGCGCTGATCGCAATCTCTCCGTCCCAGCTTAAGTCAGCCCCCTCGATCCGCATATCGCTATAGCCAATTGCGCCATAGGTCAGGCCGTGGCCGAACGCGAATAGCGCGCTGTTCGGCACGTCGCTAAATTGTGCGCGATAGGGCTGGCGGTCGCGGTCTGATGGTTGCGGCCGGCCAGTTGGCTTGTGGTCATAGCTATAGGGTTCTTGGCCGCTGTCATAGGGAAAGCTGACTGGCAGGCGGCCAGACGGGCCAGCATCGCCATAAACGATATCGGCAATCGCGTTCCCGCTTTCCGACCCCAATTGCCAGGTGACGAGGATGGCCGGGGCGCTGCGCACTGCGCCATGCAGCGCCAGCGCGCGCCCGTTTTTGAGGATGATGACGGTCGGTTTGCCGACTGCGGCGACCGCTTCGGCCAGCGCCTGTTGCACGGGCGGGATAACAATTTGTGTGCGTGACTGCGCCTCGCCTGACATCGCCTGGCTCTCGCCAATCGCCAGGATCACCACATCGGCGTGCCGCGCCGCGGCGACAGCGGCCTCAACCCCTCCGGCGATCGGCGTTTCGATGCCGCATCCTTCGACAACCGTGATATTACCGCCCGCGCCGCGCAGGCCCGTATCGAGCGCCACCGCCTGTTCGTCGTCACCATAAACGCACCAGCCGCCGATCAAATCGTGCTGGCCGCTGGCAAATGGGCCCAGCACCGCGATTTTTGCCGATTTCGCTAGCGGCAATATGCCGCCTTCGTTGCGCAGCATGACGATGGATTTGCGCGCAGCCTCGCGGGCCAGCGCCAGGTTGACGGGCAGACGAGAACGTGCGCGTTCACGCGCCGGATCGATGCGGCGGAACGGATCGTCGAACAAGCCCAGCGCCGCCTTGGTCATCAGCACGCGGCGCACCGAACGGTCGAGCGTTTCGAGCGGAACCGTGCCATCGCGCACCAGGTTTGGCAAATGGAGCATATAGAGGTTGCTCTGCATGCTCATATCGACACCAGCCATGAAGGCGATCCGCGCCGCATCGCGCCCATCGGTGGCGACGCCGTGCATGATCAATTCCTCGTCGCCGGTATAATCGGATACGACGATGCCGGAGAAATCCCACTCGCCGCGCAGAACGTCGGTCAGGAGCCAATGGTTGGCGGTCGCCGGAATACCGGAAATCTCGTTGAACGAGGCCATGGTGGACAGTGCGCCCGCGTCAAATGCGGCTTTGAACGGGGGCAGATAGACCTCGCGCAGCGTCCGTTCGGACACATCAACCGTGTTATAATCAAGCCCAGCAATTGCCGCGCCATAGGCTGCGAAATGTTTGGCACAGGCCATCATCGCATCATTGTCGCTCAGCGAGCGGCCCTGAAACCCGCGCGCGCGCGCGGCGGCGAACAAATTGCCCAACACTATATCCTCGCCCGCGCCCTCCATCGCTCGGCCCCATCGCTGGTCACGCGCAATGTCGACCATCGGCGCAAAGGTCCAGTCGATGCCAGCGCCAGCCGCCTCGAACGCTGCTGCGCGGGCGGTGCGTTCCGCCAGAACGGGGTCAAAACTGGCCGCTTCGCCAACGGGGACGGGGAATATGGTGCGGTGGCCGTGGATCACGTCTGCGGCGAATAACAGCGGAATTTTAAGGCGCGAACGGGCCATTACCGCGCGCTGCATCGCCTGCGCCATCACCGCGCCATTGCCATTGAATACGCCGGTCAATTTTCCGGCGACGGCATCGTTGATCTGGGCTTCGAAATTTGTGTTTCCCCCCGGCGGGTTGAGCGCGGTCGCCTTGCTGCCGCCCCAGGCCGAAGCCATCAATGTCAACTGGCCCGCTTTTTCCTCTAGCGTCATCGCCGCGATCAATTGTTCGATACGCATCTGCACGGGCATTTGGTCGGCGGCGCGTAACAAGGCGCTGGCCGGACTGGCCATCCATGCAGAGCTAAGCCCCAGTGCCGCGAGAGCGCTGCGCCGTGAAATTGGCCTGTTGAGCATCATTCCTCCACCCCGGCCACTGAGAGCGCCGATTATTATCGAATCAACTTGCGGTTGACGCAAGTTTGTAACCGGTTACATAATTGGCAATGAGCTATCTGGCAATCATTCTCGCGCTGGGGTAGACCTTGGCCTTTACCAAACAAGTTGGAAATATATTTTGCGCCAGTCCTCCGCCACAATAAGATCACCCGCCACAATAAGAGATGTTGCCCGCATGGCAGAACTGTCAGTGGCGTCGGTTTCGCGCGTGCTCAACGGGCACAGCAATGTGCAACAGGACACGCGCGAACGCGTGCTGTCGGCCGTCAGCGACCTTGGCTATGTCCCCAACGCCGCCGCGCGCAGCCTTAGCACCGCCCGTTCGGATGCGATCGGGGTTGTTTTGCCCGATTTGCACGGCGAGTTTTTCAGCGAGCTGGTGCGCGGGCTGGACAAGGCGGCGAGCGAGCGCGGCTATATGCTGCTTTTGTCCACTATGCACGCCAGCAGCGCGCTGGCGAGCCAGGCAATCGCCGCGATGCGCGGGCGGGTCGATGGCCTGATCGTGATGGCACCGCAAATTGGCGCGGCCGATATGGGCTATACACTGCCTGTCGGGGTGCCGACGGTGCTGGTCAACAGCCGGGGGGAGTTGGGCCGACATATATTACGTGTCGATAACGCCGCGGGTGTGCGCGCGATGGTGCGCCACCTGCTCGACATCGGCCGGGAAGCGATTGTCCACATATCGGGGATGGCGGACAATCTGGACGGTGCCGAGCGCCGCGATGCCTATCTGGCGGCGATGGCGCAAATGGCCCCATCCTTGCCGGTGCGCGTGCTGGAGGGTGATTTCTCCGATGCCGCGGGGACAAATCTGACCAATCAATTGCTGGACGAAGGTGCGCCATTCGATGCGATATTCGCGGCCAACGATATGATGGCATTGGGCGCGGTGATGGCGCTGCGCGGTGCCGGCATTGATGTGCCGGGTCGGGTGGCGGTGGCCGGATTTGATGATGTGCCGCTGGCGCGTTATCTGGCGCTTTCGACATTGCGGGTCGACGTGGCGGGTGTTGGCGAACGCGCTATCGCGCGGTTGGTCGACGAAATACAGGGCATAGCTGGCCCGGCCACGCTTGAGCTTCAGACGCCCGAGTTGATGGTGCGCGCCAGCACGGGTGATTGCTGAACTTTAGCGCCAAAGCAGACGTTTACCAAAATAAGGGCCGTATCATTGACCATGGAAACCGACCGTCGCCTCCTGTTGCAATCCGTCGCGCTCGGCCTGCCTGGCCTGTTTCTGTCGGGCTGTGGCGGGGCGATGAGCGGTGCCCAGCAGCACGGGATTACCTTGCCGCCCTCGCCCGCGTCGCCTCCGGTTGCGGGCGGACTTGCGCCAGCGCTGCCGGCACTGTTTGACGACATTGAGCTGCGCACGTTCCGCTATTTCTGGGAACGCACCAACCCCGCGAACGGGCTTGTGCCCGACCGTTGGCCAACCCCATCGTTCAGCAGCATCGCGGCGATCGGCTTTGGCCTGACCGCTTACATATTGGGCGCTGAACGCGGGTGGATCAGCCGGTCTGACGCGCGCCAGCGCACGCTGACGACATTACGCTTCCTTTCATCGCTGCCGATGGGGCCAGAGCCAAGCGGCGTCGCTGGTTATCGCGGTTTCTTCTACCATTTCCTCGACATGGGGACAGGGCTGCGCCACGGTCATGTCGAACTGTCGACCGTCGATACCGCGCTGTTGCACATGGGTATGCTGCACGCGGCGGCTTGGTTTGACGGCAACGACGGCGGCGAAGCGGACATCCGCAGGCTGACGACCGAGATGGTTGACGCTGCCGAATGGGATTGGTTCCAGCAAAATGGCCCCGCAATCCCGATGGGGTGGCACCCCGAAAGCGGCTTTATCGAGCGTGTGTGGGATGGCTATAACGAGGCTAAGCTCGTCTATATCCTTGCGCTCGGATCGGGCGGACATCCGGCGAGGGGTGATAGTTGGGACGCCTGGACCGCGCCCTATCCGCAGTTCTGGCGCGGGACAGGGGCAAGCCGTCGGCTCGCCTTTGGCCCCGCGCTCGGGCACCAGTATAGCGAGATGTGGATCGATTTTCGCGGCATTTTTGACGCGCCTATGCGCGCCGCCGGATTAGACTATTTCGAGAATGGCCGCCGCGCGGCACTCGCCCAGCAAGCCTATGCAGTGGCCAATCCGATGGGCTGGGACGGCTATGGCGCAGATATATGGGGCTTGGCCCCGTGCGATGGGCCGGGCCATTTTCCGAACGTGATGCGTGGGGGCACCAGGGTCCAATTCGAGGGCTATTTTGCGCGCGGGCCGGTGGGCGAACCCGATGGCTTTGACGATGGCACCATCGCCCCTTGGGCAGCGCTTGGCTTCTTGCCCTTCGCCCCCGAAATCTGCATTCCTGCCGCAGTGGCGCTTCATGAACAACATGGCGCGCGCATTTACGGGCAATATGGTTTCCTCGACGCCTTCAACCCCAGTTTCAAGGATGCGTCGCTGCGATTAGAGGGCGGCACGGTCGATCCGGTACACGGCTGGGTGGCAAGCGATTGGCTCGGCCTCGACCAAGGGCCGATATTGGGGATGATCGGCAATTACCGCAACGAGGCGATATGGCGGGTGATGCGCCGATCACCGCACATCATCCGCGGCCTTCGCCGCGCGGGTTTTTCCGGCGGCTGGCTTGATCAGGCGGGGTAAGGCTAGCGCTTATCGTACAAAATTAACGCCCGCGGATGAAAATGTTGGTGGTCAGGCGGCCCATGGCGGGATCGCTGCTGGGCACAAAATCGGGCGGGATGATCCCCGAATGGAGCAGTCGCGCCGGATAGGCGACCAGCCGCCCCTCGACCCCCTCGACCCTGCCGATACAGTCATAATGGGCGTTATCGCCGACGATATAGCCTGACGGTGGCACGCCTGAGCGCGCGGCGGCGATGTAACCATCCATATTCTCGGGGCTGAGCATTTCAATCCCGCTCGTGCGGTGGCGGTAAAAGGCCGTGCCCTCGCAGGGCGCAAGATAGTGCAGCACCGCATAGAGATTATCATCGACCGAGTCGTAATGCGGCGCGCGTTGCATGGGGGTGAGTGCGGCAGCAGGCGTCGTCACCAACGAAAAACTGGCCTCGATCATGTCGAACCCGTTGAGGTCAAATGCTCCACCGAGATAGGGCGCGGCACTCTCCAGCAAATTGACGGCATAGGCAAAGGCATCGGCGTCGGCTTCGCTCAATACCCGGCGCAGGCCGGGGTAACTGTTGCCCACCGCAGCATAAGGCACGAGCGCGGCGGCCATCGCACGGACAGATGCTGCACTCCGCCCGATGCCATCGACCGTGACGACCGGCGTATTCGTGCGGCCAAAATAGTTGAGGGCGGGAAGGGCGC
>JBEBJX010000105.1:0-6538 GCA_040079655.1 Sphingopyxis sp.
CAGCCCCGCGCCTTCGACATATTTCATATCAAATTGGGTAACCGGCATGTCCGAACGCGGATCGCGATAGAGCGGGACCAGTTCAGCCAACGGGCGATCCCCGATCACCACCCCAGCCGCATGCGTAGAGCTGTGCCGTGGCAGCCCTTCCAATTTGCGCGCCAGGTCAAACAACCGTCGCACGCTATCCTGTTGCTTATACTCCCTGTTTAATTCTGCCACGCCATTGATTGCGCGTTCCAAATCCCATGGGTCGGTCGGAAGGTTGGGGATCAATTTCGCCAAGCGATCGACCTGATTATACCCGATCTGAAGCACGCGGCCGGTATCTTTCAGCACCGCGCGCGCCTTCATCGTTCCAAAGGTGATGATTTGGGCGACGGTATCGTGCCCATATTTTTGCTGAACATAGCGGATAACTTCACCGCGCCGGGTTTCACAAAAATCGATGTCAAAATCGGGCATCGACTTGCGTTCGGGGTTGAGAAACCGCTCAAAAAGCAGGTCCAGCTTTATGGGATCAAGATCGGTGATGGTCAGCGCCCATGCGACCAGCGAGCCCGCACCCGATCCGCGCCCAGGCCCCACCGGTATGTCATTCTGCTTTGCCCATTTGATGAAATCGGCAACAATCAGGAAATACCCCGGAAAATTCATGCTGACGATAACGTCGGCTTCAAAATGGAGCCGTTCAAAATAAGGCGCATAACGCGCGTGCAAAGTCGCTTCATCGGCGTCTGGCATATAGCGGGACAGCCGCAGGAGTAGTCCAGCCTCGGCGTCTTTGCGCAATTGTGCCGCCTCTACTTCGCGGCTGCCACCAATTGTTGGCAATATGGGTTCGCGCTTGGGCGCGCGCACAGCGCATCGTTGCGCAAAAACGAGCGTGTTTGCCATGGCTTCCGGGATGTCGCTGAACAAATCCTCCATCGCCTCGGCGGGTTTTAGCCACGCATCGGGGCAGCTTTTGCGGCGGTCGTTGCTTTCGACATAGGCTGATTGAGCAATGCATAGCAAAGCATCGTGCGCGGCATGGAAATCGGCATCCGCATAGCAGCATGGGTTGGTTGCAATCATCGGCAGGTCGCGCGCCAATGCTAACTTTATCAGCTCCGCCTCTGCGGTATCTTCTATGCTGTCGCCGCGGCGTGATAGCTCCATGTAAAGGCGGTCATTAAACAGCGATTGCAACTCGGCGAGATAGCTATGAGCAGCGGGGCGTTGCCCCTCGCTAAGCAAACGCGCAATCGCGCCCTCGCTGCCCGCAGTCAGGCATAATAGCCCCTGATTATAATCGGCCAGCTGGTCAAAGCGGATATGAGGGTCCTGCCCGTTCTCAGGCGACAAATGCGCCATGCTGACCAGCTGGCACAAATTGGCATAGCCCAGTTCATCCGCAGCATAGAGCGCCAACCAATCGATTTGTGGGCGGTCGGCATCGCTGCCTGGCCGCGCCACGCTAACCAGCGCGCCGATAATTGGCTGGACGCCAAGCTCGAAACAGGCATCAGAAAATTGCATTGCAGCATAGAGCCCGTTGCGATCGCAAATCGCCGCCGCAGGGAGGCGAAGCTTTTTTGCCATTTTGGCAATCGATTTAGGCTCAAACGCGCCTTCGAGCATCGTATAGCTTGAGAATATGCGCAAGGGGACAAAGGGAGCGTAAGCCATCGCACCACCTTAGCAGGGCAATGCGATTCGCCTAGAGTCTGTTAGGCATATTATAGCGGCTATAACAGTGCCTCAATCTCGGCGCGCAGCATTTCTGGACGGACAGTGGGCGCGTGACGCGACACCACATTGCCGCTCCGATCAACCAGAAATTTGGTGAAATTCCATTTGATCGCGCCGATCCCCATCAGGCCGGTTTTTTCGCGCTTGAGCCATTTCCAAAGCGGGTCGGCCTGCCCGCCATTGACGTCGACCTTTCCAAACACCGGAAAACTGACGTCATAGGTCAGTGAGCAGAAATTTGCGATTTCCGCCGCGTCGCCCGGCTCCTGTGCACCGAATTGGTTGCACGGAAAGGCTAGAACCTCAAATCCACGGTCGTGATAATCGCGGTATAGCGCCTCAAGTTCGGTATATTGCGGGGTGAAGCCGCATTTGGACGCTGTGTTGACCACCAGCAACACTTTGCCGAGATGTGCCGTCATCGGCTCGGTACTGCCATCGGCTTTATGTATCGAAAAATCGCCCAATCCACCCATCACATCACTCCTATGCTTCCAAAACGCCCTCGTGCAACCGTATCACACGGTCCATGCGGCTGGCCAGTTGCTCATTATGTGTGGCGACCAGCGCCGCCGAACCATGGGCGCGCACCAGCGATATAAATTGGTCAAATACCAGTTCGGCGGTTTTTTCGTCGAGGTTGCCCGTCGGCTCGTCAGCGAGAATGAGCTTGGGACGATTGGCGAGCGCGCGCGCGACCGCAACCCGTTGCTGCTCCCCGCCAGATAATTTGGCGGGTTTATGCTCCAACCTCTCGGCGAGGCCCAGTTCCTCCAGCAAGGACGATGCCCTCGCTAGCGCGACATCGGGCGCGATGCCCAACACCAATTGGGGCAAGGTCACATTTTCCACCGCCGAAAAATCAGGCAACAGGTGGTGAAATTGATAGATAAAGCCCAGATGTTCGCGCCTGACCCGCGTTCGCCCCGCATCATCAAGCGCTACCACTGCCTCATCACCGATGCTGATGGTGCCGCCAAAGCCGCCTTCGAGCAGGCCAACGGCCTGGAGCAGGGTCGATTTTCCAGAGCCCGACGGCCCAAGCAGCGCCACGATTTCACCCTCCGCCAGGTCAAGGTCAACCCCGCGCAATACCTCGATCACGCTGTCCCCTTGCGCAAAATTGCGCGTCAGGCCGCGCACGGACAAGGCAAGCGATGCATCACTCATAGCGCAGCACCTGAACAGGGTCTGTGTTCGCGGCTTTTAGCGCCGGGTAGAGCGCCGCGAGAAAGCTGAAAATGATAGTCATGATACAGATTACAATGATTTCAACGGGGTCGGATTTTGACGGTAATTCGGTCAGGAAACGGATTGAAGGGTCCCACAGATTTTGCCCCGTTACAAATTGAATAGCATCGACCACCTGCTGACGGAAAAATAGAAATGTAAACCCGACCATCAGGCCGGCGGCCATGCCCAATAGGCCGATAGTCGTGCCGATGGTCAAAAATATCCGCAACACAGAGGCTTTATCCGCCCCGATGGTTCGCAAAATAGCAATGTCGCGCGTTCGCGTTCGCACCAGCATGATGAGCGATGAAACGATATTGAACGCCGCCACTAGGACGATGATCGACAGGATCACGAACATCGCCACCCGCTCGATCGCCAATGTTTCAAACAGGCTGGAGTTCAACTGCCGCCAATCGGTGATGACAGCGCGCCCGGCGACGCCTTGCGCCAAAGGTTGGAGGATTTCTCCAACCCGTTCAGGGTCTTCGGTTTTCACCTCGATCATCCCGACGACATCGCCAGACAACAACAGCGTCTGCGCGTCAGCCATCGGCATGATGAGATAGGCCTTGTCGAACTCGAACACCCCGATTTCGAATATTGCGCCAACGGTATAGCCAATTTCGCGCGGCACCGTGCCAAAGGGCGTCGATCGCCCCTGCGGGTTGATGATCGTGATGGTCGAGCCAACATGAGCCCCCAGATTTTGGGCCAGGCCCGCGCCAATGGCGACACGCCCGCCGCCCGTTGTGATGGACGCCATATCCCCCGCCAATATCTTGGCGCCCAGCGTCCTGTTGCTCTGGATGTCGGGCACCGTCATTCCGCGCACCAGCACAAATTCTGCGCGGCCATTTTGGTGGGCAAACATCGGCTGTTCAATCAGCGGCAAAGCTGAAACGACACCAGGTGTTGTGCGCGCCTGCTGCAATATCTGCCGCCATTCGGGCAGGCGATTATCATAGCCCTGCACCACGGCATGGCCGTTTAGGCCGACAATTTTGTCGAACAGCTCGGCGCGAAATCCATTCATCACGCTCATCACGATGACCAGAGCGGCCACCCCAAGCAGAACGGCGATGAAGCTGAAAATGGCAGCGATGAAGATGAAGCCTTCACCTTTTACCGGCAGCAAATAGCGTTTAATGATCAGTCGCTCATAAGCGTTTGGCAACATCGCGGGGGCAATTCCATAGGGGGTTTTTACCCGCCTAGGCGATAGGGGCCAGTGTGGCAATGCCATGATCGCCTGTTGCATGATAAGCACAGGGTAACCCAAATCGTCGCTCGCCAAGCGGCAAACAGGTGACAGGGCGGAAACAGCGTCATAGGCATGAGCCGTTCCACGCCGAGTGATTCAATCGGCCAGGTTCAGGGAGAATAGGCGCATCACCATTTTGGGTGAAGCCGCCATTTTGGGTGGCAACTACCCATTGGGCTAGAGAGTGCCAGACAGACTTTTCCTCCTGCAAGGGAGGAGCCCTTCGGGGGAGGGGCAAAAGTTCGTCACGCGAGTCCCCAGATTGCCGACGCAATCTGGGGACTTCGCTTTTTTGCTCGATCGCGTTGACACGCGGATGTTGACACGCGGATCAGGCCACAGGCACTATATGTGCCCCTTATCTATGATGAAAAAACCTTGCGGCCAGTTCCATATGGGTTGACCAACGAAATTGGCCGATTGGCTTGACCCAATCGAGCGTATAGCCGCCCGCAACCAAAATCGCGGCGTCGCGCGCAAAGCTCGCCGGGTTGCAACTAACATAGGCAATGACGGGCACCGCCGATGCCGCCAATTCGCGCACCTGTGCCTCTGCCCCGGCACGCGGTGGATCGAGCACCACCGCATCAAAGGGCAACAATTCCGCTGTGGTGAGCGGCCGACGATAGAGGTCGCGATGCTCGGCTACGATGGCACGCAGCGCACGATTGCTGGCCTGTTGCATTGCGATGATAGAAGCGCGCGCCGCCTCATAAGCATGGACTTTTGCATGCTGTGAAAGCGCCAGAGCAAAAGTCCCTATGCCGCAGAATAAATCTGCTACCAACGCAGGCCCGCCTAATGCCTCGCGCACCGCCGCGATCAGCTGTGCTTCGCCATCCGCGGTCGCCTGTAAAAATCCGCCATAGGGAAAAGCAACGGGAACGCCGCTCATCGTTATCGTCGCGGGTTCGGGCACCCACCGATCCTCTGGCCCGTCGCCATAATCAAACGCCAGCCGGGCGATTCCCTGCTGACAAAAATCGATGATAGCGTCATGCGCTTCAAGGCCGAGTGCTTCCACACCCGTGATCACAATATCAACCCCCTGATCAACCAGCGTTAATTGCAACGATGCCATAGTGCTGCGCGGTTTCATTAAAATGCGGAGCAAAGCGCGCAGCGGGGCCAACAATCTCGCAATTTCGGGGCACAGCACGGGGCAAGATTTGAGGTCAACCAGCCTGTGACTGCTCGCCTCGTTATAACCCAGAATCAGCGCCCCGCCTAGGCGCTGCGCCTTTAACGCTGCTCGCCGCCGTGAAGCAGGCGGGGACAGATGCGGGGTGCGGATGTCGCGGGCGGCCAGCCCCTGTGCCGCAAGCGCCGTCTCAACGCGCGAAACCAGATAGTTTGATTGCGCAGCATCATCGACATGCTGCAACTGGCACCCACCGCAGCGGCCATAATGCTGGCATGGCGGGGCTTGATGGTGAGGCCCATGGTAAAGCACGCCGTCACCGTCAACCCAGTCACCCGGAGCACTGCGCGGAACATGCCGCCCCGATGCGGTCACGCCATCACCGCGCGCGGCAATGCGGATCACGTCATCGCGCTCAATACCACTCATGGCCAGATCGCACTCGCGACCAGGTCGTCGGCGATCAACCCGGGCCTAGTGCGTTTTGCGGCCTGGCTATGCAAAATCACCGCCGCCTGCGCCGCATCAAAGGCGTCCAGCCCCCGCGCCAACATTGCGCCGCATATTCCGGCCAGCACATCGCCAGTCCCGGCGCTGGCCAGCCAGGGCGAACTTGGCGTGTGGAGGGCGACGCGGCCGTCTGGCGCGGCGATGACGGTGTCCGCGCCCTTGTGGAGCACCACTGCGCCGCTCTGTGCCGCTAGGGCGCGTGTAGCGGCGATCTTGCCACCCTCGCCCTGATAAAGCCTCGCAAACTCGCCTGCATGCGGGGTCAATATCGCTGGCACATCCAGCGGGTGGGGCGGCAACAACGCCAAAGCATCGGCGTCGATCACCAGCGGCTTTGCGCTTGCCAGCGCCGCAGCGAAGCGCGCGATCGCTCCCTCGCCCTGCCCCAGTCCCGGCCCGATGACGATGGCGTTGATGCGCGGGTCGGTCAGCGCCTCGCCGTCGCGCCATAGCTTGCGCACGAGTGCAAAAGGCGGAGTTGCGGGAATGCGCCCGCCGTGAATCTGCACATAACCCGCGCCGCTACGCAGCGCCGCGCGCGCTGCCAGTTCCGCAGCGCCGCTCATCGCCCCCGCCACCACCGCCACTAGGCCGCGTGTGTATTTGTGGCTTTCATGATCGGGAACAGATAGCGGCGGCATTGCCGCTGTGCGCAC
>JBEBJX010000106.1:0-6209 GCA_040079655.1 Sphingopyxis sp.
CCAGATGATCGAGCGCACCCACCCCGCCCGATGCGATGACCGGCACGCTGACCGCATCGGCGATGGCGCGGGTCAGCGCAAGGTCATAACCATCGCGCGTCCCATCGCGGTCCATCGAGGTGACGAGCAGTTCGCCCGCGCCAATCGCCGCGACGCGTAGCGCATATTCCAGCGCATCGACACCCGTAGCGGTGCGCCCGCCGTGGGTGAAAATCTCCCACCGCCCGGGCGCGACACAACGCGCGTCGATGCTGGCGACGATGCATTGGCTGCCGAAGCGCTCGGCAATCTCCGCGACAAGTTCGGGCCTTGCCACCGCCGCGCTATTCACCGCCACCTTGTCCGCCCCGGCGAGCAACAGCGCGCGCGCATCATCAGCGCTGCGCACCCCGCCGCCGACGGTCAGCGGCATGAAGCAGACGTCGGCAGTGCGCGCGACCATGTCGAGCAGCGTCCCGCGCTCCTGATGAGAGGCACTGATGTCGAGGAAGCATAGCTCGTCTGCCCCAGCCGCGTCATAGGCCCGCGCCGCCTCGACCGGATCGCCGGCATCGCGCAAATTGACGAAATTCACGCCCTTGACCACGCGGCCATCGGCAACATCAAGGCAGGGGATGACGCGGATACGGACGGTCATGGGGTTTTTCTCTGCGCTTCCCCTACGGCAGGCCGTAGCGCGCTCCCCACAGCAATGGCGCTCGCTAGGTCGAGCCGCCCATCATAGAGCGCACGGCCGGTAATCACCCCCTCGATACCGTCAGCGGCGTGAAGGCTGAGCAGGCGGATGTCGGCCAGCCCCGCAACCCCGCCCGATGCGATGACCGGAATGGAGACGGCGCGCGCCAGATCGACCGTCGCCTCGACATTGCACCCGCTCAGCATCCCGTCGCGCCCGACATCGGTGAATAGCAGCGCCGCAACCCCAGCATCCTCAAACCGCCTGGCAAGCGCAATGACGGACACATCAGACACATCAGCCCAGCCCTCGGTTGCCACCATGCCGCCGCGTGCATCGACCCCAACCACGATACGCGCTGGACACGCCGCCGCTGCTTCGCGGACAAACGCCGGGTCTTTGAGTGCCGCCGTTCCGATGACCACCCGGTCCACGCCAAGGCCCAGCCAGCGATCGACAGTGGCGCGATTGCGGATGCCGCCGCCGACCTGCACCCGACCAGGAAAGGCGGCGATGATGCTCTCCACCGCCGCGCCGTTGATGCTCGCTCCGGCAAAGGCTCCGTCGAGGTCAACGACATGCAGATGCGTCGCCCCCGCATCGGCGAACAGGCGCGCCTGCGCCGCCGGATCGTCGCCATAGACGGTGGCGCGGTCCATATCGCCCTCGGCCAGCCGCACGACCTGACCAGCTTTAAGGTCGATGGCGGGGAAAATGATCATGGCCGCCACGCCAGAAAACGCCCGAGCATCGCGATGCCATAGGCCTGACTTTTTTCGGGGTGAAATTGCACGCCCGCAATATTAGCGCGCGCAACCGCGGCAGTGAACGGCGCGCCATGCTGGCTGGTGGCTATCAACGCATCCCCAGGGCAATCGTGCATAGCGTAGCTGTGCAGAAAATAGGCCTCGCCGTGCTGGATCAGCGGGTGATATCGCGACGGAATGACGTCATTCCAGCCCATATGGGGAATCCGCAATTCACGCGATGCTGTGAAGCTGCGCACTGTGCCGCCAATCCAGCCTAGTCCGGCATGAAGGCCATGTTCTTCGCCCGCATCGGCCAATAATTGCATGCCGACGCATATGCCGAGGAACGGCGCGCCATGCCCGCGGACGCGCCAATCCATCGCCTCGATTAACCCGTCGATCGCGCGCAAGGAATCGATGCAATGTTTGAAGGCGCCAACCCCTGGTAAAACGATGCGGTCTGCGCGCGCTACCACATCGGGGTCAGCGGTCACGATAACACCCGTGGCTCCCGCGGCGCGCAAGGCATTGGCAACCGAGCGCAAATTGCCCGCGCCATAATCGATCAGCGCGATGCTCTCCATCGGGCCCTACAGCATGCCCTTGGTCGATGGCACCGCATCGCCAACCCGCGGGTCGATGGCCACAGCTGTGCGCAACGCCCGCGCCAACGCCTTGAACAAGCTTTCGGCGATATGATGGTTATTGTCGCCATAGAGCGTTTCAAGGTGGAGCGTAATGCCCGCAGCCTGCGCAAAACTGGCAAACCAGTGGCTGAACAGCTCAGTGTCCATCTCGCCCAGCCGTTCCACTGTGAAGCCAGATTTCCAGATGAAATGCGGCCGACCGGATATATCGAGTGCGGCGCGCGACAGCGTTTCATCCATCGGCGCATAGGCATGGCCATAGCGCAAAATGCCACGTTTTTGCCCCAGCGCCTGTGCCACCGCCTCGCCCAGCGCGATCGCGCTATCCTCCACCGTGTGATGCTGGTCGATATGCAAATCGCCCGCGACATGCATGCTGATGTCGATCAGGCTGTGGCGCGCCACTTGTTCAACCATATGGTCAAGAAAGCCGATGCCGGTTGTGATGTCATAATCCCCCGCGCCATCAAGGTTGACGGTAACGCTGATTTGCGTTTCACGGGTGTTGCGGGCGACGCTGCCCTCCCGCGTGATGCGAGGCGTTTCGATACTGTGCATCGCCACCCGTTAGACTGTGTCGGCAGGCCAATCAATGACACAAAAGCGATTCCTCTCTTGACCATAGGCGGTTCCTCGGTCCACGACAGTCACCATGAGCGACAATATTCCTGAAAGCCTGATCCCCTACGATGAAATCGTTCAGGAAGCGCTGCGTGCTGTCGTGGGCCGCGTATTGGGCGAAATTGCCCGTAATGGTGGCCATTTGCCTGGCGGCCACAATTTCTACATCACCTTCAAAACACGCGCGCCGGGCGTCGACATCCCCGCCCATCTGATTGCCCGATTCCCCGACGAAATGACAATTGTGCTTGAAAATCGGTTTTGGGATCTTTCCGTGAATGACGACGGATTTTCGGTCGGGCTGTCGTTCAATCAGGTGGGCAGCATATTGCACATCCCCTTTGCGGCAATCACCGCGTTCGTCGACCCCTCGGTGGATTTTGGCTTGCAATTTCAGGTCGAAGCCGCCGCCGATGATTTGCCCGCCCACGATCCAGCTGAAAATGATCCGGTTATCCAGCCTGCCGATGACGGGTCCAATGTTGTTACGGTGGATTTCGGCCGCAAGAAATGAGCGCGGTACGAACCGAATATGACAGTTTTGGCGGCATTGTCGTGCCCGCCCGTGCCTATTGGGGCGCGGCGACCCAGCGCAGCATCGCCAATTTCCCTTTTCCCCAAAATGAGCGGATGCCATTGCCCATCATCTATGGGCTTGCGCATATCAAACGCGCGGCTGCGCTGGTGCACAAGGATTTGGGCGCGATGGATGGCGATATTGCGGCGGCTATCATCGCCGCTGCCGATGCCATCCTGGCCGGGCAATATGACGACCAATTTCCGCTGACCATCTGGCAGACCGGCAGCGGCACACAAACGAACATGAACGTCAACGAGGTGATTGCCGGAATTGCCAACGAGGTCATCACCGGAACGCGCGGCGGAAAATCGCCCGTCCACCCCAATGACCATGTCAATAGGGGGCAAAGTTCCAACGACAGTTTCCCGACCGCCATCCATATCGCGGTGGCGATAGAGACGCACCAACGGCTTGTCCCGGCGCTGATCCGGCTCACCGATGCGTTGGCGGCAAAGGTCGATACATGGGCGCACATCATCAAGATTGGCCGCACCCACATGCAGGACGCGGTGCCGATGACATTGGGGCAGGAATTTTCCGGCTATGTCGCGGCGCTGATCGCTAACCGTGCACGGATAGAGGGGGCTGTCCTCCATAATGTGCAAAAGCTGGCGCAAGGCGGCACCGCTGTTGGCACTGGCATCAACGCGCCGCCCGGGTTTGGCGCGCACATGGCGCGGGAACTGAGCGAACAATGTGTCATCCCGTTCGAGCCCGCACGCAACCTCTTCGAGGCTCTGGCGTCGAACGACGGACTTGCCGCCTTTTCGGGGGTGCTGAATACGCTCGCCGTCAGTCTCAACAAAATTGCCAGTGACATCCGCCTGCTTGGCTCGGGCCCGCGGGCCGGGCTGGGCGAGCTGACCCTCCCCGCAAACGAGCCGGGCAGTTCGATCATGCCGGGCAAGGTCAACCCGACACAATGCGAGATGATGACGATGATCGCGGCGCAAGTGATTGGCAACCATCAGGCGGTGACTATCGGCGCTATGCAGGGGCAGTTGGAACTGAACACCTTCAAGCCGATGATCGGCGCCAATGTCCTGCGATCCATCGACCTGCTCAGCATTGGTATGGCGACCTTTGCGACGCATTGCATCGATGGGCTAGAGCCAAACCCCGCGCGCATCGCCGACTATGTCGAACGCTCGTTAATGCTGGTAACCGCGCTTGCCCCAGTGATTGGTTATGACGCCGCCACCGCTATTGCCAAAAAGGCGCATGCCGAAGGGACGACATTACGCCAGGCCGCACTTGCATTGGGGGCGATTGATGCTGCAATGTTCGATCAACTGGTTGATCCGGCCAAAATGTTAGGGACTCCATGATGGCAAAACCCAGTAGATTAGCCAAACCAGTGACCAGAATTGGCCGCGCCATGGGCGGGGCGTTGGGCGGCAAAGCCACCAAGGCGGCGCGTTCGCATGCCGATGATCCGCTCATCGCTGCGGTGGTTGGTGCGGCGAGCCTGTTTGTCGCCAACAAGCTGCTCCCGCGCCGGATCGCCGCCGTTGGGGCGGCAGTGGCAGCAGGCTATGTGACACGAAAATTGGCGCAGCGTGCCGAACGCATTAGCGCGCGCAATGCTGAGCCACCCTCACCCGACACTCAAGCCCGCATCACCAGCGCACCAAAGCGTCGGAATGTGCGGGCTATCAAGCCTGACCCTGCCAATCCCTGATCGCCTCGATAGGATAGACCAGCATCAGCACGTTGAGCGTTAAATTGTCACGAATGCGCCACAGCGTGAACAGTTCAAAGGCGATGGCAATCGGAATCCAGACCCGCGCACGCACCTTTGAGGCAAACAAGAAGCCGGCAATCATCATCGCACAGTCGCTTAGGCTGTTGAGCACCGAATCACCCGAATAGCCGAAGGCCATCGTCGCCTCGCGATATCGATCGATAATCAGTGGGGTATTTTCCAATATCTCCCACCCCGCCTCTATCACCGTCGCAGCCACTAGCCGCCACCCGACAGAGAGGCGCGGCATTGCCCATTTCAACGCGGCAAAGAACAGGAAGCCGTGGGTAATATGGCTGAAACTATACCAATCTGAAATATGCTGGCTGTTTTCCGCCGAATTGACGATGCCATGCCATAGCTTGATCGTGCCACAAGTGCAGACCGGCACGCGGCCCATGAGAGTGAGAATCGCGGCGGCAACCATGAGGGTGGCGGCGGTGGCGAGCCATTCTTTACGCGAAATTGTCATCGCACATGATTGACGCAAGCGAGCAAGAGTTGCAAGAGCGGCCATGGCCACTGCACTCGAACCCGCCCCTGACGACCATTTCAAACGGCGCGGAATCCTGTTCGTCGTTTCCTCGCCATCGGGCGCGGGCAAATCGACGATTTCGCGCAAGTTATTGGCGGGCGATGATGGCCTGACGATGTCGGTTTCCGCGACCACGCGGCCCATGCGCCCTGGCGAGGTCGATGGCCGCGATTATCATTTCGTTGATGTCGCCACCTTCAAGGATATGGTGGCGGAGCATGCGTTCCTTGAGTGGGCGCATGTGTTCGGCCATCGCTACGGCACCCCGCGCGCCCCGGTTGAGGCGGCGCTGGCGGCGGGGCGCGATGTATTGTTCGACATCGACTGGCAGGGCGCACAGCAGCTGTATCAACGTGCGGGCGGCGACGTGGTGCGGGTGTTCATTTTCCCGCCATCGTTGGGCGAGCTCGAACGCCGCCTTCGCGCCCGCGCCACCGACAGCGAAGCGGTAATCGCCGGACGGATGGAGCGCGCAGCATCGGAAATCAGCCACTGGGACGGTTATGACTATGTCCTGATCAACAATGATGTCGAGCGCTGTTATGCCGATGTCGCCAGCATCCTTGATGCCGAACGGCTCAAACGCAGCCGCCAGACCGGCCTCATCGGCTTTGTTCGCCGCCTGACCACGCCCGAGGGGTGAAAGTAAGAGCGAAC
>JBEBJX010000107.1:0-6204 GCA_040079655.1 Sphingopyxis sp.
TTCATAGGGCGGGTCATGCTCTTCGCTGATGATAGCGATTGCCCCTGCAAAACCGGCCTGTCGCAATGCTATCGCCGCTTGTGCGCCGCCATGCCCACCGCCAACGATCAGTACCTCAAAATAACGGCTCATGCCCCGGCAAGCGCACTCATAAATTCGTTGATACGCCGCGCATTGACGCCCTGATCACCGATGCCAACGCGGCTGACCGAGCGCATGTTCACAACGCTCCCGCTGCCGTCGGGCATAGCTGTCACAAGCACCACCACCTGATCCTCAAACCGGATAAAAGAAACAGTGGCCGTCGCTTCCAGCCGCCCCTCGGCTGGGTCAACAAAAGCGACATCCCACCCCCTTGCCCGCGCCAGCCGATCTACGTCGGCAATAACGGCCGCAACGGGTTTAGGTACCACCACCGGCCGCAACGCATAGGCCGCGCCATGCAATGCGCGCCAGCGCTCTATTGTGCCAACGCCAATCAGATTGTCCGCCCGGACACGAAGGTGGGTAAATTGCGGTGGGTTATGCAAGTCGGTCGTGATGTCGTGGATCGGCGGAACGCTTTTGGCAATAGCGACCCGCGAAAGCAAGAAGCCAGAAAATCCACCGCCAAGGATGAGCGCAAAGCCCGCCATCAAGCCCGCGCCAGCGCGCCAGCGCATGTTCAAAAACAGCGCAATCACCGCGAACAACACCGACAGCATCGCCAATAATCCGCCGCCGATCATCGCATAAAGGCCGATGAGTTTGGGAATGATGTCATAGCGGGCCAGCGTCACGCCGACGCCAGCAACAATCAGCGCGACGAGCGCGCACCATAATGCCCAACGCGCCATTTTGCGAGTCCAGGGAGCGTGGTCCATTGTGCTTTCCTCTCTTGGCCTATAGGCGAGTTCAACCAAAGCCTATGGCAAACCCGACTATAGGCGATAGGATATGCCCGATGTCAACTAAACGCATTACATTCTTGGCTGCGATTGCGCTCACACTCCTGATCGCATGGAATCTGGGCCTGTTCAACCTGTTCACGCTGGCCAATCTCAAGGCCGAGCGCGGCGCGATTGATGCGCGCTATGCCGCCGAGCCCCTAACCGTCATCGCCGCTTTTTTCCTTGCCTATGTGGCTGTCACCGCCTTTTCCATCCCCGGCGCGGTGGTGATGACATTGGCAGGCGGGGCGATATTTGGGCTGACCCGTGGCACAATCATCATTTCCTTTGCTTCGACCATCGGCGCAACATTAGCGTTTTTGAGCTCGCGTTATTTGCTGCGAGATTGGGTGCAACGCCATTTCAGCGACCGTCTGGCGGCAATCAACGCCGGCGTTGAAAATGACGGTGCCTTCTATCTCTTCTCGCTCCGCCTGGTTCCCGCCGTGCCATTTTTCCTTATCAATCTGGCTATGGGGTTAACGCCGATCCGCACCTTTACCTTTTTTTGGGTCAGCCAGGTGGGGATGCTTCTGGGCACCATTGTCTATGTCAACGCAGGCACACGCCTGGCCGAATTAAACCAGCTATCAGACATAGCTTCGCCCAGTTTGATCGCGTCATTTGTCGCGCTCGCTTTGGTGCCATGGGTCGCCAAATGGGTGTTGCGACAAGTGGCCGCGCGCCGCGCCTAGCGGCACTATTCACCCCATGTTCGATGCCAGAATACGCCCCCTGATAGACCCACCGCTCAATTGGGCGGGGCGAGCGCTAGCGCGTTTCGGCGTTGGTGCTAACGCCGTTACCATCGGCGGCATGCTGATCGGGGTTGGCGCTGGCTACGCGATAGCCATGGGCCAGTTTGGTATCGCGCTCGCGCTCATTCTCGTCAACAGGCTGTGCGACGGGCTGGATGGAGCCATCGCCCGCGCCACCGCCAAAACGCCCTTTGGTGGTTATCTCGACATAGTGTGTGATTTTGCCTTTTACGTCGCGGTGCCTGTGGGATTTGGCTTGGCAAACCCGGCAAACAGCCTTGCGGCGCTGTTGCTGGTGACCAGCTTCACATTAACGGGGGTCAGCTTCCTCGCCTTTGCGGCCATCGCCGCGACACGCGACCTCGAAACAACGGCGCATGGGCAGAAAAGCTTTTTCTACAGCACCGGGATTGCCGAAGGGGCAGAGACAATCGCAATCTTCATCACGATCTGCCTGTGGCCAGGCTGGTTTGTGCCCATAGCGTTTGGCTATGCCGCACTGTGCCTGCTCACCGTGGCGCAACGCAGCTGGCTGGCTTGGCGCGTGTTTGGCTAAAATGGTGCGGGCGAGCAGAGCGAAACCGCACCCGCGCGTTGGGTTGGCAGGCGGCGGCGCGCAGACAATGTTGATGCGGGCGAGCGAGAAGGATGTGATCGTGAGGAAATTGCGCTATTACGCGGGCAAGGAATTTGCGGGACTGTTCGATGTTGCGTGATATTTACGGGGATATTCGACGACTTTGCGGACGTTGAAGGAAAATCCTGGGGGCATTGAAAACGGACGCTGCGACGCATCGTTGTGACACCTGCGATTTGCCAGAAACGCGTGCGTCCGTCGGTGGTGTCAGAACCGACCGATTTTGACACTCACGTGTTAATAAGTCGTCAGTCCGCTTTGAGGGCGGCAAGCTCGTTTCCGCTCGGATCGCGGAAGTGGAAGCGTCGGCCGCCCGGAAAGGCGAATATCGGTTTGGTGACGACCCCTCCAGCCTTGCCTACCGCTTCGAAGGACGCCTCCAGATCATCGACGGCAATGACTGCCAGAGGCGCGGAAGTGGCCTCGCTACCGTCCGCCTGCAAGCCGATGTCCACGTCACCTGTCATCATGCAGGAGTAGCTTGGACCGAAGTCGGAAAAGACAAAGCCAAACGCATCAGAATAGAATGAGCGGGTCGAAGATAAGTCCGATGCGGGAAGCTCAACAAAACAGATTCGAGACATTATTTTCCCTCCATAGGTTTCTTGCGTGGTTTCTTGGGTCTAGGTTTCAGTCCTGCTGCGCTTCGCGCGATCCACAATCGTAGGCTGTCGGGATCGGATAGAATGGCTTCTGGCAGCAGGAGGTAGGTTTTGCTCGGCGGATCGTCCGGTTCATACCGTAGCGGCTTAACGTCGGGCACCGCGCTCAACGCGGCGTGATCCGCGCCAATCATTTTGAGCGCAAGCCCCACATTCGAGAGAGAAGCGAACGCCTGCCCGCCGGCATAGCCAAAAATCCCGCCGAACATTGGACGGTAGCCAAGCTCAAGCTCCGGCGGACTCGCCGCCTCCATGACGGCCTGCAACTTCTTTGGATCATGCTCCATTCGGCGACTCACTATTGTTCAATCAATCCTTTCCTTACACGTTGTCTACTGCCAACGTAGTGTCAGTATGACTCGCCGTGCCGATCGCCTCCTTGCCCTGCTCGAACTGCTCAGAGGCCGTCCGGTCAGCACGGCCGCAAACCTCGCCGCTGCGCTCGAAGTGTCCATCCGCACGGTGTATCGCGACATTGATGCCCTAGTTGCAACAGGCGTGCCGGTGCGCGGCGAAGCGGGCGTGGGCTACATATTGGAAGCCGGGTATCATCTACCCCCGCTAAATCTTACGGCCGAAGAAGCGGAAGCACTAGCTCTCGGCGCACGGGTGCTCGCCACCTGGAGCGACGGGTCCGTAGCCGCAAAAGCCGCTGCTGCGCTGGCAAAGATACGAGCCGTCTTACCCACGTCGGGCCAAGCTGGGATCGATCAGGATGTATTCTGGGCACCGCAATGGGTCGAACGCCAAGCGCCCAAGGTCGACTTGCTCAAACTGAAGCGCGCCGCGCAGGGTCGGCGCGTGTTGATGATCGAATATGAGGCGCTGAACGGCGCTCGCACCAACCGAACCGTGCGTCCACTCTCCATCAACTTCTTCGGCCCAGTTTGGCTGCTGGTGGCATGGTGCGAGCTAGCGGATGATTTCCGGTGTTTTCGGCTCGACCGGATTGATTCCACGATGCCGACCGGCGCAACATTCCGTCACGAAGACGGGAAGCGGATTGCCGATTTCAAGCGGATCAAAGGCGAGGAAGCGCGCATGGCGAAGTTCGATACCAGTGTCAAAACCGAACGGTTGTGACACTGAACGACAGGCAGCTTTTCGTGAATCTCGTCCAACAACCGACAGTCCGCTCCCAACCCAATTGCGGTCTTTGACGATGCCGCAATAGATGCGGGGCGGCATAGCTGCCCCGCTGGATGGTCAGTCCTGCATATCATCTTCGACCGTCTTCACCTTGGCTTTGGCGAGGATCGCGAAGCCGTTCGCGCAGATGCAAATGGTGCGGGCGGCCGGAATCGAACCGGCACTCCTTTCGGAACAGGATTTTGAGTCCAGCGCGTCTACCAGTTCCACCACGCCCGCACACATGCTCATCAGACGAATCTGATCTGCGCCGTTCCCCTAGCGAACCTATACCGTCAAAGCAACGCCCAGAATCTAGACACGCTATATTCTGGCGCGCTATTTCTTGAGGTCGCGGGCAATCGCTCGGCTCGTTGCCTTGCCATAGGGTGGCATTAGCCCGGCCAGCTTGGCAACGTCGAACCGCGTTTGGCGAAACACCGCCTTGGCGTGGCTAAAGGTTTTGAACCCGTCATGCCCATGATAGCTGCCCATGCCCGAGGGGCCAACCCCGCCGAACGGCAGGTCTTCCTGGGCAACATGGAATATCACATCGTTGACGGTCACCCCGCCGCTGATCGTCCGGTCGAGTATTTTGCGCTCCTCGGCCGCGTCCTTGCCGAAATAATAGAGGCCGAGCGGGCGATCATGCGCGTTGACATAATTCACCGCAGCATCGCTGTTGCTGACGCGGCGAATGGGCAACAACGGCCCGAATATCTCGTCCTGCATCACGCTCATGTCGTCGGTCGCACCGCGAATGATGTGCAGCGGCATTTTGCGGCTATTGGCGTGCGCGAAATCTTCGCCCGCCGGGTTGACGATCATCACCTCCGCGCCCTTGGCCCGCGCATCGGCGATGTGCGCGGACAGCCGCGCATGATGGCGGTCGTTGACCACCGATGTATAATCATTGTTGTCGATGATGGTCGGGTACATCGCGCTGGCGCTTGTCACCAGCGCATCGACCAGTGCGCCCTCGCGTGCTTCGTCGATCAGCACATAATCGGGCGCTAGGCATATCTGCCCGGCATTCATCAGCTTGCCCATCGCCACCTTGGCTGCAACATCGTTCAAATCGGCGCTTTGCCCGACGATGACAGGCGATTTGCCGCCCAGTTCCAGTGTGACTGGGACCAGGTTATTCGCCGCCGCGCGCATGATGTGCCGGCCGACGCTGGTCGCACCGGTAAAGATGATGTGATCGAAAGGCAGTTCGCTAAATGCCTGCCCTGCCTCTGGGCCACCAGTGACAATCGCAAATTCTTCTGGTGCGAAATAGTGCGGAACCAGTTCGGCGAACAACGCCGTGACATTGGGCGTAAACTCCGACGGTTTGGCGATGGCGCGGTTTCCGGCGGCAAAGGCACCGGCCAGTGGGGTCATCACCATGCCGATAGGAAAGTTCCATGGCGCGATAATACCCACCACGCCCTTGGGCTGATATTCCACCCGCGCCCGCGCCCCCAAAAGCCCGAGCGGGAATATCGGCTGGCGCTTTTCGCCGCTCATCCAGGCTGACAAATGCTTTTTGGCGTGTTTCAGCGCGCCAACCGATGGCAAAACATCGGTCATCGACGTCAATTCATGCGAGCGATTGCCAAAATCTTCGCTCGCCGCCTGGCACCAGCGCGGTGCATGATCGACCATCATCGCAATGGCGCGGTCTAACCTGTCGCGCCGCACTGACAATGGCTCGGGCAAATGCGCCATAAAATCCAGGCGCTGTGCATCCAGCAGCGCCCGCATCATGCTCTTGTCATGCGAAGAAAGAGTCTCGCTTGGGTGAACAGCTGGTCTAGTGGCCAAAATGCGTCCTCATAAACTTGGCGAAACTCAGATGTTTCCGCACTATGAGGGCAATTCATCATGTCCCTGACACTGTTGCAAGTAAAAATTGAGGGTCGACCCGCAGGCCAGGGGCAGGACCCTAACAAAAGACTCAGCGCATTTTCGCCAGAAACGCCATTTTCATGCCGTATGAAAATACGCTGAGCCAAGTATTGGGAGCCAAGTATTGGGAGCCAAGGTTTGGGAGCTAGCTGTTGATCGCGGTTAAAGCGGGGAGCGTGGCTCCTGCTCAGCTGAGG
>JBEBJX010000108.1:0-6138 GCA_040079655.1 Sphingopyxis sp.
GCTCAATCGCCTTGAGCGGGCTGGTGCCTGGTGCAAGGATGGTGACATCTTCATTGTCAATTTCTTGCACCTGCCGTGTTTCACCGCGGCCGAACACAACAATGTCATCGCCCGATTCGGCTTCGGCTTCTGCGATTGTTGCGTCCTGTGCAAAAGCGGGCACTGCGGTAAACGCGCAGGTGGAGAGTAAGGCGCTGTAAAATGTCACTTTCATTGGGAGACCCCTGATTTGGCTTGGTTCGTGCCCAGCTATTGATTGCGGTTCGCCGGATCGAGGCCGCTCCTAAGCCAGCATTGTGACAGTCAGGGTGGTGTTTCGATGACAGGAGTATGACACCCCTTGTGCCGGGCGATTGGGGCATTACCTTGGTCGTAACGCACATCATTGAGACACGCCGATGAACCTCGAAAAACTGACCGACCGAGCCAAAGGCTTTTTGCAGGCCGCGCAAACCATCGCGATCCGCCTGAACCATCAGCGCATCTCTCCCGATCACATGCTCAAAGCCTTGCTCGATGATGAGCAGGGAATGGCATCGGGGCTTATCACCCGCGCGGGCGGGAATGCCAAAATGGCGCTGGCCGATGTCGATGCTGCGCTCGCCAAGCAACCATCGGTCACTGGCGGCGGAGCGCAACAAACGCCGGGTGTCGACAATGACCTGGTCCGCCTGATCGATGCGGCCGAACAAATCGCCGACAAAGCCGGCGACAGCTTTGTTTCGGTTGAGCGGCTATTGCTGGCACTGACATTGGCCAGCGGCACCAGCGCAGCCAAGGTGCTCGGCGACGCCGGATTGAACGCCGACGCGCTCAACCGCGCGATCAATGATTTGCGCAAAGGGCGTACCGCCGACACAGCGGGTGCGGAGGACCGCTATGACGCGCTCAAAAAATTTGCACGCGACCTGACTGAGGCCGCCGAGGCGGGCAAGCTCGACCCCGTCATCGGCCGCGACGAGGAAATCCGCCGCACCGTCCAGATTCTCGCCCGCCGAACCAAGAACAACCCCGTGCTGATCGGCGAACCAGGGGTCGGCAAAACCGCGATTGCCGAAGGACTGGCAATACGCATTGCCAATGGCGATGTGCCCGATACGTTGAAAGGGCGGCGGCTGATGGCGCTCGACATGGGGTCGTTGATTGCCGGAGCGAAATATCGCGGCGAGTTTGAGGAACGGCTCAAGGGCGTTCTCGACGAGGTCAAGGCGGCCGAGGGCGACGTCGTGCTGTTCATTGACGAGATGCACACGTTGATCGGCGCGGGCAAGAGCGAGGGCGCGATGGATGCGTCGAACCTTTTGAAACCCGCCTTGGCGCGCGGCGAGCTGCACTGTATCGGCGCGACTACGCTCGATGAATATCGCAAACATGTGGAAAAGGACGCGGCGCTGCAACGGCGATTCCAGCCCGTTTTTGTCGGCGAGCCAACGGTCGAGGATAGCATCTCGATCCTGCGCGGGCTCAAGGAAAAGTACGAGCTGCACCACGGGGTACGAATAACCGATGGCGCAATTGTCGCCGCTGCGACGCTTTCACACCGTTATATTTCCGATCGATTTTTGCCCGACAAAGCCATCGACCTGATGGACGAGGCGGCATCGCGTTTGCGGATGGAGGTTGAGAGCAAACCCGAAGAAATTGAGGGCCTCGACCGCCGCATCATGCAATTGATGATCGAACGCGAAGCATTGTCCAAGGAAAGCGATGAAGCGTCGAAGGATCGCCTCGCCAAGCTGGAGGAAGAGCTGGCCAATCTGGCGCAGCAGTCCGCCGAATTAACGGCACGATGGCAGGCAGAAAAGGACAAGATCCATAGCGAAACCAAGCTGAAGGAACAATTGGACGCGGCGCGCCTCCAATTGGAACAAGCGCAGCGAAGCGGCGATCTCGCTCGTGCGGGCGAGCTGCAATATGGCACCATCCCCGAACTTGAACGACAGCTCGCCGAGGCGTCAGTAGCCAGCGCCGGGGCGATGCTGCGCGAAGAGGTGACGGCAGACGACATCGCCGCCATTGTCAGCCGCTGGACCGGCATTCCGGTCGAGCGGATGCTTGCGGGCGAGCGCGAGAAGCTGATGGCAATGGAAGCGATCATCGGCAAACGCGTTATCGGCCAGCAAGCAGCGGTCGCAGCAGTCGCCAAGGCGGTGCGCCGATCACGCGCCGGGCTTCAAGACCCGCACCGCCCGCTCGGCTCGTTCCTGTTCCTCGGGCCAACCGGGGTCGGCAAGACCGAGCTGACCAAGGCGCTCGCCGGTTTCCTGTTCGACGATGACAGCGCGATGGTTCGCCTCGACATGTCAGAGTTTATGGAAAAACACAGCGTTGCGCGGCTGATCGGCGCGCCTCCTGGCTATGTCGGATATGAGGAAGGCGGGGTTCTGACCGAAGCGGTGCGCCGACGGCCCTATCAGGTCATCCTGTTCGACGAGGTTGAAAAGGCGCATAGCGACGTGTTCAACATCCTGCTCCAGGTGCTCGATGACGGTCGCCTGACCGATGGGCAAGGCCGCACCGTCGATTTCACCAACACCATCATCGTGCTGACGTCGAATCTCGGCAGCCAGTATATCGCTGCCCTCAAGGACAGTGAGGATGTCGATGTGGTTGAAGCGCAAGTGATGGAAGTTGTGCGCGGGCATTTTCGGCCAGAGTTCCTCAATCGGCTCGACGAGATCATCCTGTTCCACCGCCTGGCTGAGAAGCATATGGGCGCTATCGTCGATATTCAGCTGGGGCATGTGCAAAAACTGCTCAGCGACCGCAAAATTACGCTGGTGCTGTCCAACGATGCGCGCGATTGGCTGGGCCATGTCGGCTATGATCCGGTCTATGGGGCACGCCCATTGAAGCGCGCGGTTCAACGGCACTTGCAGGATCCGCTGGCCGATCTATTGCTGGCTGGGAGTGCACCAGACGGATGCACCATCACCGCCGATGCGGGCGACGGTGCGCTGGTTTTGGCTGTTACTTGATTGCCGCTGTTACAGGTGCAAACGAGGGCATAGTGGACAAAGAAGCAGCGCAGTATTTTTCGGCCGCCAATCGCGCGCTCAGCGAGAATCGGCTCGATGATGCGGTAGCGGGGCTGCAACAGGCTTTGGCTCTTGCGCCCAATTCCCCCGATGGCTGGTATAATTTGGGCTATGCTCTGCGTGTGTCGCGCCGTTTTACCGAAGCACTGAGCGCCTATGACTGCGCATTGACGCATGGAATTAGCAATCCAGAGGAAGTCCATGTCAATCGAGCCGCGATATTTTCCGAACATCTATCACGCGATCAGGATGCCGAAGCCGAGTTACGACGTGCGCTCGATAGCAACCCCCGCTTTGTCATTGCCTGGAATAATCTCGGCAATGTATATGAGGATGCTGGCGATTTGCTGAGTGCGCGCGGAGCCTATCAAAACACGCTCGGCATCGAGCCCCATAATGGCCGCGCCCTGTCGCGTATCGCGGCTATGGATATATTTGACGGGCGGCCATCAGCGATCATTCCTGACCTGCAATCGGCCATGGCCAACCCTGCCATGTCGGCGGATGACGCCACCGATATTGCTTTCGCTCTCGCCAATGCCCTTGATGCCGATGGCCGCTATGACGAAGCATTCCAACTACTTATGAGCGCCAACCGCGCCGATTTGGCGATGCGACCGCCCCACGAACGCTATGGCCGCGACGCGCAAGAACGGATGGTTGATGACTTGTGCCAGTTGCCCCCCCCCCAGCCATCGCAACCGCAAAGCGAGGATGGGCCAGCGCCAGTTTTCATTTGCGGCCCATTTCGCTCTGGATCGACTTTGATCGAACAGATGCTCGGCAGGCATCATGCCATCGTCGCAGGCGGTGAGCTCGACGCCATACCTGCCTATGCTCACGAAAAATTGCGTCCCTATCCCGGTGCTCTGGCATCCCTCTCCACGGAATTGCTCGGTCAATTGCGCAAGGATTATATGGATCGCATCCGCGCGATCGCTGGGCCCTGCGCAATAGTCACGGACAAGAGATGCGATAATTTTCTCCACATCTATTTGATCAAAATGTTGTTTCCAAACGCAAAAATTATTCATACTCGGCGAAACGCCTGTGACACGATGCTATCCGCATACTTTCTGCGCTTTGGTGAGGCCGTGCCCTATGGTAATGACCTTGATGATTACGCCCACTGGCACGGCCAATATCAAAAATTGATGGCCCATTGGGGCGCGCTCTTCGCCAATGATATTCACGAAATATATTATGAGGATGTCGTTCGCGACCCTGAAAACGCGCTGCATGCCGCCGTGAATTTCTTGGGCCTCGCCTGGGATCCCGCCTGCCTATCCAGCGGCGATGTGACCGCACAGCCAATCAAAACAGCCAGTGCCTGGCAAGTCAGGCAGGCGCTGCACCAACGGTCTTCTGGTCGGTGGCGCAATTATGTGCGTTATTTAGCCGGTTATGAGCGGTTGTTAGGGTGAGCGTTTGGCCTCAGTCAGCGCAAAAAAATCGCTGAGCAACGCACATTCCTCGGTTGAGAGATGGGGATTCCAAACGTCAAAAATCAGCACAATGCGAACGTCATCACTGTCATTCCATGCCTCATGATCGATCGTATCATCAAACGCAAAGGCTTCTCCCTCCTTCCAGACGCGCGTTTCTCCGCCCACTCTGAAACGACAGCCATCAGGAACAACCAGCGGCAGATGAATGATCGCGCGCGTATTGGTTACGCCGGTGTGCGGCGGAATATGCGTGCGCGGCCGCAGGATTGAGAAAAAAGCCGATGGAGCATTACCTGGGATTATTGCTTGCGGTGCCGCCTCTAACGCCGCAGCAGTTTCGGGGCAAAGTGCGCATACAGCATCATTTCGCTTCCCATATTCCCACAAAAAACAGGCCCCCCAGTCGAGTTTCTGATCAAGGCTACTCCATTTATTCTGCGGTGTTCCGGCTTCCTGATGAACATAGGGGCGAATGGCCTCGCTGTTCGTGGATAGCAGCTTAAGAGCCTCTTCACGGATTTTTGGTGCGCGCTGCTCTAATGCGTCGAGCCATGGGAAAAAGCTGCGATCGAAATATTCGTCAGCGGGAAGAAACGGAAAATGAACTCCCTCGCACTGATTGGTATAGATTTTTCGCCGACCAAGGCTGTAATCAAGGCATGCGGAAAATCGGCGGGCCGCGGGGCCAAGTTCCGAAATTCTCTTGCCAAGGGCTCGGTCCACGTCGCCCTGAAGCTGCGCATTATGATCAGCCAAATAGGCATTGCCGCGTTTGACAGCATCCGAAACAATCGGCGGTAAGTCCACCACCCCAGCCGTCATCTGCACCACATTGCGCCATCGCAGCGCCGATTCGCGCCCTTTGCCCTGCCGTTGATAGAGTTCGGCAAGCCTCAGCTGCGGCATAAACTCACGCTGATTGATTTGCGCAGCGCCCAATAAGGCACTTTCTTCGCCGGCGTCATCGCCTAGTGATCGATATGCAGTAGCGAGATTGATGAATAACGGCACCGCAGCAGGGTCAGCTATCGTCGCCGCCATAAAATGGTCGCGCGCACGCCTATTGTCGCCGCTTGCCAAAGCCGACATACCCAAAGCGTTGTTTACCCGCGGATCATCGGGGACAAGCATCGCCGCTTGTGCCAATTTTTGATCGGCTGTTGTGGGGTCATTACTACTCCGTGCCGCTTGAGCAGCAGCCAATAGCTGGGCGATGGAATCAGGTTGCGTAGCCACATGCCCTGATAAGATGCACGGCAAGGCGGCGCAAGCTTCGAAGCAAATCGCTTGCTAATGCTTTCGCTTGTCCTGGGCGCAGCAACACGGCAAAACAGGGCAATGAGCAAAAACTCTGCGCAGCCAACCTCAACGCATTTGGCCAGTGATATGCTGGCTCATCGCTATGATGCAGATAATGACGCTATCCAATTTGTTGAGGCTAACAGGGCATTGCGATCGCGGGTTGCATTTTTAACCGATGAATTGCTGGGGCCCCTTCCCCCGCCTGCTGTCCTTTCTCGCAAAGATGCACTGACACGCAGCGGACCCAGCGCGCCCATCCATTTTATTTTTCATTCGGCCTATTGTTGCTCAACGCTTATGGCAAAGGCATTTGACATTGCGGGCATCTCTTCCGCGCTGAAGGAACCGCA
>JBEBJX010000109.1:0-6098 GCA_040079655.1 Sphingopyxis sp.
TTATATTTGTTATTACAAAAATTTACCGTAATCTATTGGCCCGCCGCCCGCCGTTTAGTGCGCGGCGCCCCAGCTCGTCCCTACGCCGATCTCGACCTCTAAGGCGACGGAGAGTTTAACGAGCGGCTCGGCCGCGCCCATCATCACCCGCTTGATGATGGGGATGGCGGCGTCGGCCAGCGCTTGCGGCGCTTCGAACACCAGCTCGTCATGGACCTGGAGCAGCATCTGCACTTGGGATAGGCCGGCATTGGCCAGCGCAGCGTCCATCCGCGCCATCGCGCGTTTGATGATGTCGGCGCTGGTCCCCTGGATCGGTGCGTTGATCGCGGCGCGCTCGCTGCCCTGCCGCTCGGTCTGGTTGGGGCTGGTGAGGCGCGGAAACCAGGTTTTGCGCCCGAACAGCGTCTCGGTATACCCCACCGCGCGCGCGCCCTCCAGCGTCTCGCGGATATAATCCGATATGCCGGGGAAACGCTCGAAATAGCGCGCGATAATCGCCTGCGCTTCGTCCGAGCTTACCTCGAGCCGCCCCGCCAGCCCCCAGCGCGATATGCCATAGAGGATAGCGAAATTGACGGTCTTGGCCTTGGCTCGCGTATCGCGGCTGACCTCGCCAAACAGCTCAATCGCGGTGCGGCTATGGATGTCCGCCCCTTCGGCAAAGGCCTCTTTCAGTTGCGGGACATTGGCGATATGCGCGGCGAGGCGCAGCTCGATCTGGCTATAGTCGGCGGCGATCAGCACATTGCCCTGTGCGGCGACGAACGCCTCGCGGATTTGCCGCCCGGTTTCGGTGCGGATCGGGATGTTTTGCAAATTGGGGTCGGTTGAGGATAATCGCCCGGTCTGCGCACCGACCAGGCTGTAACTGGTGTGGACGCGGCCCGTTTTCGGGTTGATCTGCTCCTGCAATGCATCGGTATAGGTGGATTTGAGCTTGGCCACCTGTCGCCATTCCAATATCATCCGCGCAATTGGCACACCGTCACGCTCCAACCGTTCCAGCTCGCCAACATCGGTCGACCAATCGCCCGATTTGCCCTTGCGCCCACCTTTCAACCCCAGCCGGTCGAACAATATCTCGCCCAATTGCTTGGGGCTGGCGATGGTGAATGGCCCGCCCGCTTCGGCATGGATGGCCACCTCCAGTCGCGCCATATCGTCGGCAAAGGTGCGTGACAGACGCGCCAGTGCCTCGCGGTCGACGCTTATGCCGCGCCGCTCCATGGCGATGACGGTGGCGGGCAGCGCGCGGTCGACCTGCTCGTAAATCCGCGTCCCGCCCTCCTGCCACAGTCGGTGCCTGAACAGGTGCCACAGCCGCAGCGCAACCTCGGCATCTTCGGCCGCATAGTGAGTGGCGCGGTCTAATGGCACTTCGGCAAAACTGATCTGGCTTTTGCCGGTCCCGCACACCTCCTTGAACGCGATGCACTGGTGGTCGAGGTGCAGCTTGGCCAGCTCATCAAGCCCATGGCCATGCGCCCCGGCGTCGAGCGCAAACGACAGCAGCATCGTATCGTCATAGGGCGCTATGGTAACGCCATGCTGTGCCAGCACCCCCATATCATATTTGAGGTTATGCCCGATTTTGAGCACAGCATCATCGGCAAATAACGGGCCGAGCCGCGCCAATGCATCGATCAGCGCGATCTGCTCGGGCTTTTCGGATAACAGGTCATAGCCGCCGTGCCCCAGCGGGATGTAACAGCCATTGCCGGGCGCGGTGGACAGCGACACCCCGACCAATGTTCCGGTGACGCTATCGAGGCTCGCGGTCTCGGTGTCGACTGCGACATGGCCAATGGCCCGCGCCTGTGTCACCCACCGATCCAGCGCATCGAGCGTGGTGACACACTCATAGCGTGCGCGGTCAATCGGCGGATATGCGGGCAGCGCGGTCGATCCTGATGGCGCGACCTTGGGCGCGGGCGCAGGCGTAGCATCTGCGCGCCCACCAAATCCGCCGGGCGGGGTGGAGCCCATGCCGTGCCCGCGCGGGCCGTCGGACTTGTCGCCATTGCCGACGCGCGCCGCCATGCTTTTGAACCCATGTTCGGTGAGGAAGGCACGCAGCGGATCGGCCGGAATACCATCGAGTTTGAGCGCCTCCAATGGTTCGGGTAGCGGGCAATCGCGTTTCAGCTCGACCAATGCGCGCGACAGCCGCGCCATAGCGGCTTGTTCGATCAAATTATCGCGCAGCTTGCCAGCTTTCATGTCGGGCGCGGCGGCCAGCACCGCCTCTAGCGACCCATGTTCGACAATCAGCTTGGTCGCTGTCTTTGGGCCAACGCCCGTAACGCCCGGCACATTGTCGGACGCATCGCCCATCAGGCCAAGCACATCGCCGAGCCTCTCTGGCCCGACGCCGAATTTTTCGACCACCGCTTCGCGCCCCAGCCGGATATTCTTCATCGTGTCGAGCATATCGACATGCGCCTCGCCCGCTTGCCTGTTGGGCGTGACCAGCTGCATCAAATCCTTGTCGCTACTGACGATGGTGACGTCCCACCCCGCCGCGCTCGCGGCCATGGTGTAACTGGCGATCAAATCGTCGGCCTCGAACCCCGGCAGCTCGATGCACGGCAGCGAGAAAGCGCGCGTCGCATCGCGGATCAGCGGGAATTGCGGCACCAGATCCTCGGGCGCGGGCGGTCGGTGTGCCTTATATTCGGCATACATAGCGTTGCGGAACGACTTGCCGCTATGGTCGAGGATGACCGCAAGGTGCGTTGGCCCCTCGGCCTTGTCGAGGCCATCGGCCAGTTTCCACAGCATTGCGGTATAGCCATAAACCGCGCCAACCGGCGTTCCGGCGGGGTTGGTCAGCGGCGGCAGGCGGTGATAAGCGCGGAAAATATAGCCAGAGCCGTCGACGAGATAGAGGTGATTGCGTGCCATGCGGGTGGGGATAGCAGCAGCCGAGGCTGGGCAACAGCCCCAGGCTTTTTCTTATGCCTCTTCGCGCAGGAAAACCTCCTCGATCGACAGTGCAAGAATGTCGGCGATGCGGAAAGCGAGCGGGAGCGACGGGTCATATTTGCCCGTCTCGATCGCGTTGACGCTTTGCCGCGATACGCCAAGCGCATTGGCCAGATCCTGCTGGCTCCAGTCACGCATCGCGCGCAGCACTTTTAGGCGGTTTTTCATGCGCAGCCACCCGAATCACCCAGAGTGAAACGGTTGAAGGCCGCGCCGACACCAAGGCCAGCAAACCAGATGACGGCCCAATAATAAGCGGGGATATGTGTGGCGAGGTTGAATTGCTCAAGAAAACCCCAGCCGGTAGCAAGGCTAAGCGCGAAACCCGTCGCCACCAGTGTTTGCCGCACGAGCAGCAGGCGTTGATATTCGTCTGTCTGTTCCACCAGCAGCCGCGCCACGGCCCAAAATATGCCAATCACCGGAACTGCGGGGGCAAAAGCCAGACCATAGGCCAATGGCCCGGTGACGGCATCTGGTCGTCCCAGAAAGCGCACAGCGACGAATAGCAGCGCAATATAGAGACTCATCAGGACGAACAGGCGGATCAGGTAACGGCCATGTGCCGTTTTAGGTTTGTTGAGCATTGGTTTTTCCTCAAATAACTGTCAATGACGCTTTACATTTTGATTCGGTGAAATGTCAAGCAACATGGACATAAATATAAGCTTCATTGACAATGCGGCCATTGCTGCGGGGTTGCGGCATGGGCCTTTGGCTGGCAAAGGGGCGCTTCCAATCCACCTGAAAGACTGCAATTCTTATGTCCGAGACGATCCGCATCACCCTTCCCGATGGCTCTGCCCGAGAAGTGTCACGTGGAACGACCCCAGCGGATATTGCCGCCGCCATTGGCCCGGGCCTCGCCAAGGCGGCGCTGGCGGCGCGGGTGGACGGCGAGCTGGTTGACCTCTCGCGCCCCATCATGACGGATGCCGCACTGGCGCTAGTCACATCGCGTGACGAGGCGGATGCGCTCGACCTGGCGCGGCATGACTATGCCCATGTGCTGGCCGAAGCGGTGCAGGGTCTGTTCCCCGGCACGCAAATCACCTTTGGCCCATCGACCGACGATGGTTTCTATTATGATTTTGCCCCGATGGCGGTGCGCGGTCCCTTCACCGAGGATGATTTGCCGCTGATCGAGGGGGAAATGCGCCGCATCATCGCGGCGGATAAGCCGATCATCCGGTCGGTGTGGAGCCGTGCCGATCTGATTGCGAAATGGGCGGCGGGCGGCGAGACATTCAAAGCCGAATGGGCCGCCGAATTGCCAGAAGGCGAGGAGTTGAGCGTCTATTCATCGGGTAACGATTGGATGGATATGTGCCGCGGGCCGCATCTGCCCTCGACCGGAAAGCTCGACCCAGCGGCCTTCAAGCTGATGCGCGTGTCGGGGGCCTATTGGCGCGGCGATCAAAAAAATGCGCAGCTCAGCCGCATCTACGGCACCGGCTGGCTGACCAAGAAGCAGCTCGACGCGCATTTGATGCGCCTCGAAGAAGCGGCCAAGCGCGATCACCGCAAAATCGGCGCGGAGATGGACCTGTTTCATCTGCAGGCCGAGGCGCACGGCAGCGTATTCTGGCACCCCAACGGCTATATGGTGTGGCGGCAATTGGAGGCCTATATGCGCCGCGCCATCGACGGTGCGGGCTATAACGAGGTCAAGACCCCGCAGATTATGGACGCGCGACAATGGGAGCAATCGGGCCATTGGGGCAAATATCGCGAGAATATGTTCGTCATTCCCGACGAAGTGCCCAATGTATCCGATGACGGGCCGGTGGTGTCGCCACAAGCCGACTGGATGGCGCTCAAACCGATGAACTGCCCGGCGCATGTCCTGATTTTCCGGCAAGGGATCAAGTCCTATCGCGACCTGCCGATGCGGATGGCCGAAATGGGCTGCTGCCACCGCAATGAACCGCACGGCGCGCTCCACGGTATCATGCGGGTGCGCCAATTCACGCAGGATGACGGGCATATATTTTGCCGCGAGGACCAGATTGTCACCGAAGTGCAGGCCTTTTGTGATCTGCTCGACCGTGTATACAAAGATCTGGGGTTCGACAGCTATGCGATCAAACTGGCGCTGCGCCCAGAAAACCGCTTTGGCAGCGAGGAGATGTGGGACAAGGCTGAGGGCGAGCTGCGTGACGCGGTGGTCGCCTCTGGCCGTGCGACGGCAGACTATGGCTGGGAAGAATTGCCGGGCGAAGGGGCGTTTTACGCGCCTAAGCTGGAGTTTCACCTGACCGACGCGATCGGCCGCACCTGGCAATGCGGCACGATCCAGTCCGATCGTGTGCTGCCCGAACGGCTCGACGCCAGCTATGTCGGCGAAGACGGCGCCCGCCATCGCCCGGTGATGCTCCACCGCGCGATTTTGGGAACGTTCGAACGCTTTATCGGGATATTGATCGAACATCATGCCGGACGTTTCCCCGTCTGGCTTGCGCCGTGCCAAGCGGTGGTGGCGACGATTACCTCGGACGCCGACGATTATGCCAAGGCATGCGTTGAGCAGCTTAAGGCGGCGGGCATCCGCGTGGAAAGCGACCTGCGCAACGAAACGATCAATTACAAGGTGCGCGAACATAGCCTGGCCAAGGTTCCGCACATCCTGGTGGTGGGCGGGCGCGAAGCAGCGGAGGGCACGGTCGCCATCCGGTCGCTGGGGTCAAATGGACAGCGCATCATGAGCCTTGAAGAGGCGATTGCCATGTTGGTGAGTGAGGCCACGCCGCCTGATCTGGCACGCGGTTGAGTGCTTTGGCGCGCCGCCGCTCGCGACGGTGGTTGCGTTGGATTTTGGCTCTCCTGTTCCTAATCGTTGCTCTGTTGGCCAAGGGCTATTGGAACGCGATGCACGACCCGATCATCCGCACGGCCACGGTCGCGGTCGCGGACTGGCCCGAAGGCACGCCGCCGATCACATTATTGCTCATCTCGGACATCCATGTTGCGGGGCCCGATATGCCGCCCGAACGGTTGGTGCGGCTGGTGCGGCAATTCAACGGGTTGCGCCCTGATCTGGTCCTGATTGGCGGCGATCTGGTCAGCGAAAGGCGGGCTTCCACCCATCACTATACGCCCGAAGAAATCGT
>JBEBJX010000110.1:0-5979 GCA_040079655.1 Sphingopyxis sp.
ATCCCTCAATGCCGGAAATGGCGCATGCCGGTAAACACCATGGCGAGGCCGGCTGCGTCGGCGGCGGCGATTACTTCGTCGTCGCGCATCGACCCGCCGGGCTGGATGACGCAGGTCGCGCCCGCCTCTGCCGCTGCCAGCAGCCCGTCGGCAAACGGGAAAAAGGCGTCCGATGCGACGCTCGATCCGATGGTGCGCGCCCCCGCCCAGCCAAATGTCTCGGCGGCCTCCAGCGCTTTTGCCGCCGCAATCCGCGCGCTGTCTCGGCGATTCATCTGCCCCGCGCCGATCCCCGCGCTCGCGCCATCCTTGGCATAGACAATCGCGTTGGACTTTACATGCTTTGCGATGGTCCAGGCAAACAGCGCGTCGTCAATTTCCTGTTCACTCGGCTTGCGCTTGGTCACAACACGCAAATCATCGCGCGTGATGCGGCCGTTGTCGCGGCTTTGCACCAGCCAGCCGCCGGTGATGGTTTTCATGCTAAGGCCGCCGCGCGCCGGGTCTGGCAGCGCGCCAGTCAGCAACAGCCGCAAGTTCTTTTTCTTGGCAAAGATAGCGCGCGCTTGCCGGTCGGCATCGGGCGCGACGACAACCTCGGTAAAGATCGCGGTCATCGCCTCTGCCGCCGCACCGTCGATGATGCCGTTGACCGCGATGATCCCGCCGAACGCTGAAATGCTGTCGCATTCATACGCGGCCCTATACGCCTCGGCCAGCGTTGCCCCGCTCGCTACCCCGCACGGGTTGGCATGTTTGACGATGACACAGGTCGGGCTGGCGCCCCGAAACTCGGCCACCAGCTCCAATGCGGCATCGGCGTCGTTGAGGTTGTTATAGCTCAGCGCTTTGCCCTGCACCTGTTCGGCCTGGCCAATGCCATTGGCGTGCGGCCCGTGCGGCGCATAAAATGCCGCGCGCTGGTGCGGGTTCTCGCCGTAACGCAATTCGGATTTGAGGTCGCATATCGCGGGCAACATGTCGGGGAACAGTTTGCCTTGATCGGCGAAACCAAACCAGCTGGCGATCATACCGTCATAGGCGGCGGTGTGGGCAAAAGCCTTGGCCGCCAGGCCTTTGCGCTGTGCCATATCGGTGGTGCCATCGCCATCCATCAGCGCGGCATAATCGGCCGGATCGGTAACGATGGCGACAAAGGCGTGGTTTTTGGCGGCGCTGCGCACCATCGCCGGGCCGCCAATGTCGATATTTTCGATGATTGTATCGCGGTCAGCGCCCGCCATCACGGTTTCAAGGAACGGGTAGAGGTTGATGACCGCAAGGTCGATCGCGCCGATACCATGCGCTGCCATCGCCGCGACATGGGCCGGATCATCGCGCACGCTGAGCAATCCGCCATGGACCATCGGATGCAGCGTCTTGACGCGCCCGTCCATCATTTCGGGAAAGCCGGTGAGCTCGGCGACATCGCGGACGGCAAGGCCAGCCTCGCGCAGCGCCTTTGCGGTGCCGCCGGTCGAGACCAGCTCGACCCCGCGCGCGGCCAGGCTTTGCGCCAGGTCAACCACCCCGGCCTTGTCAGACACCGAGAGCAGGGCACGTTTGATGGTCACGCGGTCGGTCACAAATTACTCCAATTCCAATGTGATATTAGCCAATATGTTTGAGCAGCCAGCCAATGCTGGCACCGCCAGCGGGCAGCGCGCCCGCCAGCTCAAGCTGAAAGGTCGGGTTAGGCCGGCCATCGCTATCGACCCACAGGCTTTCCTCTATTCGCATTTTGGCACCTGCACAGCGCAATTGCCACAGCGCCCCACCAGAAAGGCGCAGCAGCGCGGCCTGCCCGTCGGCGGTCAAATTGGGCTCAACATCGGGGCCGAGGTGAAAACGGATGGCAAAGGGCAGGCCGTCAAATCGGCGCTTTCTTCCCGCAGGGATCAGCATGTCCTCGCCGCGAAGCTCCTGCCCCGAATGGGCAAGAATGAGCAAGCGGCGATGCGTAAAACCATGGCGTTTGACATAACCATCATGGCTTAATTCCAATCGGCTGGCGGCGTCGCGCGATTTTGTGGCATCGATGACCACTTCGCGGCGATCAATTTCGACCAAAGTCACGCCTTTGCCGAGCGTGCCATCGGCCAAAATAGCGGTTGAGTTCTGGTCGGCGAGGGTCAGAGTCGAATGCGCCGCCGTGGTGCGCAAGCCCGCAGCCAGCGCATTCGGGATGAGGGCGCCTGCCAAGGCCGCTCCGCCGCAATTGACGATGATACGGTGCGGCCCATCGGAAAACTCAATTGCCAATGTTGAGGCGCAGCCAGCGTCGGTCGCCCGTGCAACCGGGGGTGGTGCCGCATCGACCTGAAGCAGCGCGCGGCCCGCCACAACCCGTTGATAACCCCAGTCGCGTGCTTGGCGCAGCGGGCGCGCGCGGATACCGCTTGCCGCCACTACCGATTGCACCGTTTCGGGGGACGTCGCGCCGCTCCCCTGCCAACTCCCCAGCCCGCCATCGCCATGCGTCAGTGCGGTCAGTGCCGGGACCGCAACGCGCAAAGTCTCGCCGATCCATGGCGGCGGATCGAGCTTACGCAGCGCATAGACGCGCGCAAGCATCGACAATACGGCTATCGCATCGGCCTGCTGTGTTGGTGCGCGGCTTATGGTGCCGCCATCGGCATAGAAACAGCCGAGCAAAGCGCGCCGCAGCCCAGCCTCGCCATAGGCTTTACGCGGGTCGCCGCCGGGCAGCGCCAGACCCGCCGCCACCACACCCGCCCATGCAACCAGTTGCGGCACGCCGGCGCGCACGCTGTCTGCTGTGCGGTCAAGGTGGCGCGCAGTGCGGGCAATACCGTTTAATACCCTCGACCGATGGACATGGTCGTCCGTTGAAAGCAGCATCGGCGCATAGGCCAGCCAGAACAATATCCGCCAGCCGGCATTGTCTGGCCGCCACGCGGGCTCGGCAATTTTTTCATCATGCGCCTCGATCCAGCGTTTCTGCAGAGCCTCTGCAATTTTTGACCCGTCTTGGGCATTGGAGGCACAGGCCAGATCACGAAGCCAGGCAAAACTATGGATATAATCGGCGAACGGTGCGGGCAGCGCCAGATGCGCAAAATCGAGCTGTGCGATCGGCTGTTTCAGCCCGCGAAACAAAAAGTGCCCAGCCCTGATCGCCTTGCCAGCCATAGGGTCACCGGGGATAGGGTCTTCGGGCACACCAAGCAATTTGAGCGGAAAGCGCCCACGCAGCCGCAGCGCGTGGAGTGGGGTGCGCCAGGTCAGCCTGTAAAATCGCGCGGCCACGCGGTCGGCCAGGCTGGCACCGCGATCATCGGACAGGCGGATCAGTCTTTTACCGGTTTCGATACTGTCGGGCTGGGGCTCATCCATCGGTGTGTTGCGGCCAGGGTGATGGGCGGGCGACGCATCAACCGCCTTTTCTGCCTCGCCGCGCGCGGGCGGTGAAAACTCTTCGCGCTCGCTCATGTGCCGCGCAGCGCCCGTATGTTGGCCGCGTAATGGCTCGTGCCACCCCTGAAGGTTGCCGACCCTGCAACCAGGACATCGGCTCCGGCGGCGATTACCTGCGGCGCAGTGGTCGCATCGATCCCGCCGTCAACCTCGAGCCTGATGTCGCGGCCCAGCTTGTCGATCTTGCTGCGGATCGCCTCGATCTTTTTGAGCTGACTGGTGATAAAGCTCTGCCCGCCGAACCCGGGGTTGACGCTCATCACCAGCACCAGGTCAACTTCCTCGATCAGATAGTCGAGCATCTTCGCAGGGGTAGCGGGGTTGAGCACCACGCCCGCCTTTTTGCCGAGCGCCTTGATCGATTGCACCGTGCGGTGCGCATGTGGCCCGGCTTCGGGGTGGAAACTGATGATATCGGCCCCCGCCTCAGCAAAAGCGGACAGGAACGGATCGACCGGCGCAATCATCAGATGGACGTCGATGGGTTTGGCCGTGTGGGGGCGCAAAGCCGCCACCACGCCTGCGCCGATGGTGATATTCGGCACAAAATGCCCGTCCATGACATCGACATGGATCCAATCCGCCCCGGCCGCATCGACGCTGCGCACTTCCTCACCCAACCGAGCGAAATCGGCGGAGAGGATCGACGGGGCGATCAATATGGGGCGTATATGATCCATGAGTGGATAAAGGCTCTAGCGCCTGTGCGAATCGGGGGCAACAGCATTGGTTATCATTCCCCCTCCCCTTCAGGGGAGGGGTTTGGGGTGGGCCACCGCATCATGTCTCCCCGCTTTTTAGAGGTCGCCCGCGTTTGAGCGGCGCGCTCACCGCCACCTTGACCCCGCGCCGCTGCAAAGCCTCGCGTAGCAGCACCTCTACTTCAGCATTGACGCTGCGTAAATCGCCCGCCGCCGCGCGCTCGACCGCCGCATAGAGCACAGGGTCGAGGCGGAGCGGAAAGGCTTTTTTTACCGAAGGCTTTGCGGGTGGGGGCATGAGATTTACTGATACAGCGATCCGGTATTAACCACGGGCTGGGTATCGCGCTCACCGCACAGCACCACCATCAGGTTCGAAACCATCGCCGCCTTGCGTTCATCGTCGAGCTCGACCACCGCCTTTTCGCTGAGCATCGCCAGCGCCATTTCGACCATGCCGACCGCGCCCTCAACCAGCGTCTTGCGTGCCGCGACCACCGCCTGCGCCTGTTGACGGCGCAGCATCGCCCCGGCAATTTCGGGGGCATAGGCAAGGTGCGTAAAGCCGCATTCATCGACGCTGATCCCCGCGACCCGCAGCCGCTCGCTGAGCGCGATCCGCAGTTCCGCGCCGACCTCGTCATGGTTGCCGCGCAGCGTCACTTCCTTATGCTCGATGTCGTCATAGGGGTAGCGCGAGCCGATGGTCCGCACCGCCGCCTCGATCTGTGCCATCACGAACGCTTTGTAATCATCGACGTCGAATAGCGCCTGCGCGGTGTCGGTGACCCGCCACACCACTTGCGCTGCAATCTCGATCGGGTTGCCGCGCAAATCGTTGACCTTGATCTTGTCGGATATGACATTGTTGGCGCGCGCCGAAACCTTGGCTTTACCCATCCACGGCCAGACCCAGCGCAGCCCCTCCTTGCGGTCGGTGCCACGATAGGCCCCGAACAGCGTGATGACCGCCGCCTGATTGGGCTGGAGCATGAAGAACCCACTGGCGATGATGATGAGTCCGATTACGCGTAGCGCTGTGAAGACGAGAAATCTGGTTATGCTACCGCCATCGATGTGGCCGAGCGGCAGGTCGGCAGCATTGCCGCTGGCGATGCCCACAACGCGCCAAATCGTGACAACAATCAAAAAAACGAACAGCAGCAGCATCAGATAGCCGCTGAATGTGCGGGCACTGCGTTCGCTGCTCGCGTTCAAATCACCCCTGTTGGAAACAGAATCAGTCATGACGCCCTCCATAATTATGATATTATATTTATATCATTTACGAAGGGAGTCAATATGGGGTAACTGCGCCTAGAACGTCGATCCTCTCAACTTGCCGGAAAGCCGCGCCGCCTGAGCAGCGCGCCGACATCGGGGTCGCGGCCACGGAACGCACGATACGCCGCTGCGCGGTCGGTCTCGTTTCCGGTAGACAGCAAGATAGTGCGAAAACGGTCGGCCACGGTCCGGTCCCATGGCCCGCCCGCTTCGGTGAAGGCCGCCCAGGTGTCGGCATCCATCGTTTCGGACCAAAGATAGCTGTAATAGCCGGCCGAATAGGCGTCAGAACTGAACAAATGGCCAAATTGCGGCAGGCGGTGGCGCATGACAATTTCGCGGGGCATGCCCAGCTCCGCCAGCGCATCACGTTCAAACGCCGCGATGTCGGTAACGGGTGTTTCGCGATTATGCAGCCGCATGTCGAGTATAGCGCTCGCCAGATATTCAACCGTGCCAAAGCCTTGGTTAAACTTATCCGATGCAGCAATCTTATCAAGCAACGCTTGGGGCATCGGTGCGCCGGTTTGCCAATGCGTGGCAAAGCGGCCCAGCA
>JBEBJX010000111.1:0-5938 GCA_040079655.1 Sphingopyxis sp.
GACCATGGCGGCGAAGTGCCCGCGAACCGCGATGCGCTCGAGGCGCTGCCCGGGGTTGGCCGCAAGACTGCCAATGTCGTGATGAACTGCGCGTTCGGGGCGGAGACGTTCGCGGTCGATACCCATGTGTTTCGCGTGGCCAATCGCACCGGCTTGGCCCCCGGCAAAACGGTTGCAGCGGTTGAAAAGGCGCTCGAAAAATGCGTGCCAGCGCCGTTCCGACTCCACGCGCACCACTGGCTGATCCTGCTCGGCCGTTATACCTGCAAGGCGCGCACGCCTTTATGCTGGCGCTGCCCGGTGATTGCCCAGTGCGAGTTTAGGGGGAAGGTTTTACAACCGATCAAAAGGAAGTAGTATAAGTGCAAGGCTGGGCTCTTTCGCCATGGAGGAAAAAGCCATGACGCATTTACGTACATGCCTGATAGTCCTTTTAGTTCCTTTTCTAATTTCACTTTCGTCTTGCGCGCGTAAGGTAGATCACGAAGCCTTAAGTTGTGATGCTGCTCTAGCCTTTTCGAACATGATTATATCCGGCATGGCAGGACACAAGCCTGTGTTTATCGACACTGGCGTCGACCTCATCAGCTTTACGGACCAATTCCTTTCAACAGAGACCAACCAGTCGGCTATGCCACGGCCTCCGCGCCAATTACTGGACGAAATGAGGGGAGTGGGAGCTAGCAACGCCGTCAAAAACTGTCCGTCGGTTAAATCTGCTCTGCAAAGGGGCGCAATTGCCTTTGGTGAGCGGGCCGTTAGTGAAGCTCTCCATCAATCACCCGACGGTACATTTGCCAATACAGTCATTGGTATATCTAAGCCCGTCATCAGCAGCGATGGCCGCCAAGCCTTAGTCGGGCTCACGGCGATCTCTGGCACCTTGGATGGTTATGGATTTTTCTATCTTCTCCAGAAAATGCCTGACAGCCGTTGGCAGGTAATCGCTCACTACCCACTCTACGTGTCTTGAGACCTCAAACATCCTCCACCAGCCGCCCGTACAGCTCGGGCCGCCGATCGCGGAAAAAGCCCATGCCCGCGCGGTTTTTTGCTGCCCGATCGAGGTCGAGCGTCGCGGTGATGACCCCCTCCTCATCATCGCCCAGTTCGGCTACCACCTCGCCCCACTCGTCGGCGATGAAGCTGGTGCCGTAAAAACGCTGCCCATCCTCAACTCCGATACGGTTGGCGGCGATCACGGGCATGACGTTGCTGACCGCATGGCCAATCATCGCGCGCCGCCACGGGAGGCGCGTATCGAGCGTGGGGTCGTGCGGCTCGCTGCCGATCGCGGCCGGGTAAAACAGCATGTCCGCGCCCATCAGCGCCATCACCCTTGCCACTTCGGGATACCATTGGTCCCAGCATATACCGACCCCGAGCTTGATTTTACCAACATCCCAGGCGCGAAAGCCCGTGTTCCCAGGGCGAAAATAATATTTTTCCTCATAGCCCGGCCCGTCGGGAATATGGCTTTTGCGATAGGTGCCAATCACCGCGCCATCGGCGCCGATCATCGCCAGGCTGTTATAATAATGCTGGCCATCGCGTTCAAAAAAACTGGTGGGGATTGTGACCCGCAATTCCGCGGCAAGCGCGCGCATCGCCAGCACGCTGGGGTGTTCGCCAAGCGGGCGGGCGCGGGCGAACTCGTCCTCGTCCTCGACCTTGCAGAAATAGGGCCCCTCAAATAATTCAGGCGGCAGGATGATAGTCGCACCGCGCGCCGCTGCTTCCCGCACCAGGCGCGAGACGGCGGCAATATTGGTTTCTTCATCGCCGCCAAGGGCGAGTTGAAGCGCAGCCACTGTAACTATTTTGCTCATCCGCACCCCATAGCGAAAAGCGCATGGCTTCACTAGATGTTTGGGTACAGCTATTAGGCTTTGCCCTCGCCCGCTGGCTTTGCTAGGGGCGCACCCACGCACCGGTAGCTCAGCTGGATAGAGCGCTGCCCTCCGAAGGCAGAGGTCAGGGGTTCGAATCCCTTCCGGTGCGCCATATCTTTCTTCCTTTGGGCTCCGTTCCTGCCAACGCAAAAACCCACGGAAGGCCCATCAATCGCGTCTTCCGGTGGCTCTGTCGGTGGCTGCTATGGTCGTGGCATATTCGTCAAGCAATGCGCCTGATTTTGCATCGAAATTGGCGGCCAATATCGTGCAGGAAAGGACGCGATCGAGCCGAAAACTGCGGAAATCCGCGCGTAGTTCGCACCATGATGCGACCAACGTCACATCAACAAAATAAGCGAGCCCCAATGGCCATATAGTGCGATTTGTTGGTGCGCCATCACCATCCATATAGGTAATATTGACCTTTAGTGCACCACGAATGGCCTTTCGGACGGCCGCGCCATGCGGTTCTGCAACCACCATTGGCCGCGCACAATCGGGCACAGACAAAGCCACATCGGCCATCTGGCTCGCCAAGGCGGGCGGCATGATGGTCGATATTTTGGCGAGCACATTGGCCGCAGCCGTGGCAAGACCCATATCACCGCGCGCCGCAATCAACCGCGCACCGACAACAATCGCCTCGATCTCGTCGCTGTCAAACATCAACGGCGGCAAATCATAGCCAGAGCGTAGCATATAGCCGACCCCCGCCGCGCCATCGATCGGCACCCGCGCCGCCTGTAATGCGGCAATGTCGCGGTATATGGTGCGCGGGACAACCTCTAGCGCATCGGCGATGGTGCGTGCGGTCACGGGCGCACGGGCGCTGCGCAGCAACTGTATGATGTCGAACAAGCGGTCTGCGCGGCGCACGTCACCCTCCTTTGTCGCTATTGGCATAGCATTGTTGACCCCATGCTGTCGGCAGTCAGTCAGCGGAGGATAGACTGAATCGAAACAGACTCTATTTTTCTTTCTTTTCCGCGATTTCCGAGCCGTTCGGTGATTCCACCTCACTCGAAATCACAGCTTCTTTCTTTTCCGCGATTTCCGAGCCGTTCGGTGATTCCACCTCACTCGAAATCACTGTAGATGACAGCGCGGTATTCCGCACGACAGGGCTCCAAACAAAAGGGCCCCGGATTGCTCCGAGGCCGCTTGTTGCAACAGGGTATAGCTCGATCAACGCTTCGAGAATTGGAAGCTCTTGCGCGCCTTGGCCTTGCCGTATTTCTTGCGCTCGACAACGCGGCTGTCGCGGGTCAGGAAGCCAGCAGCCTTGACCACACCGCGCAGCGTTGGCTCGTAGCGGGTAAGCGCCTGAGCAATGCCGTGCTTGACCGCGCCGGCTTGCCCCGAAAGCCCGCCACCGCGAACGGTAGCAACAACGTCGTAAGCGCCTTCGCGTCCCGCAACGCCAAAGGTTTGATTGAGAACCAGCCGCAGCGTTGGCCGCGCAAAATAGGAGGTTTGATCGCGGCCATTGACCGTGATTTTGCCGCTGCCGGGCTTTAGCCAGACGCGGGCAATCGCATTTTTGCGGCGGCCCGTGGCATAGGCGCGCCCTTGTTTGTCGAGGATCTGTTCGCGCACAGGGGCCGCGACCGGGGCCGGCGCATCGGTGACAGTGCCGAGGTCGGCGAGCGATTCAATAGCGTCAGTCATTTTGCACCAACCGTGTTCTTGCGGTTCATGGCCGCAACGTCGAGGATTTCAGGATTTTGTCCGGCATGGGGATGCTCGGTTCCGGCGTAAACGCGAAGGTTCGCCATTTGCACCCGGCCAAGCGGCCCGCGCGGCACCATGCGTTCCACCGCTTTTTCAAGCACGCGTTCAGGAAAACGGCCCTCGAGGATCTTTGCAGGCGTCGTTTCCTTGATGCCACCGACATAGCCGGTATGTTTGTAATAGACTTTGTTCTTGAGCTTGTTGCCCGTGAATTTCACCTTATCGGCGTTGATGATGACAACATGGTCGCCGCAATCGATGTGCGGCGTATAGCTTGGTTTATGCTTGCCACGCAGGATGTTGGCGATGATGCTCGCCACGCGGCCGACAACCAAACCGTCGGCGTCGATCAACACCCATTTCTTTTCGACCGTTGCCGGGGTTGCCGACTTGGTCATTCTGCTGAGCGCCTTCACGATGGCACCTCCTTTGCGAATGTTAAACTTTGCGAATGTTAAAGCGATAGAGAAGCCCGACCGCCACAAATAGTGCCGCCCCAGCGAACCAGGGCGGCGAATGCAGGCCCAATGGCGAAAAATATTCTCAAAGTCAAGCAGGAGGCGGGGTTGTAAACGGGTATTATGATACCGCAGGCTATTCGAAAGCGCTATCCATCGGCGTCAACCGCCAAGTGCGCACACTCATTGGCGGGCCATCGGCATGTCCGGCCGCGCGCGTTTCAATACGGCTCGACAGGAGAAGCCCCGTTCTGCGATCAACGAGCGACGATATGCTGCGCACCAGCGCGGTCTGATTCTCTCTCGCCAACTGTTGCCGCTCTTCTATCTCGATCAGGTCATGATCACGCAGGCTGGCGCTGATTCCGCCGGCAGAGGCAGGCTGGATTCCGCCCGTTGGCATGACGTGACCCGCAAAGCGCAGCGCCTCGCGGATTTCCCCAGCATTGATAACGCCAGGATTTTCGCCTTCAGCCGCAGTAATGATCGATCGCGAGGTCCCACTCGCAGCGACAGGTGGCGGCTGGGGACCATTGTCCTGCGGCCTCATGGCGATGCTGCAGTTTCGGGAAATGCTGAAATGTCGCTCTACTCTATGGCTGACGCGCATCCTTTCAGCATAGGCACGGCACACAGGAGCGGGGGCCGAACATGCGGTCGATTGTTGAGTCAACAAGGCATCCCAGCCACTGCCATTCGCTGTAAAGAGAAGCGCGTAAGCAACGGTAAATACTGCTGATTCACCGTCAGGCAGAGTGCGGCTATCGCTAATCATCAGCAGCATTGGCTGATCGACCGGCGGGTTAAGCGCAATTGTGACATCGGTCGCTGGCGCGGCCTACGCCATAAGGGACGGCGCGGCGATAGTGCTTGCCAACAGCAAGGCGGCTCCCCGCATCACCCCTGCCCCCTCGCGCTGGCGCACACCGCATGCCCACACCAGGCGGCGCCCGCCACCAGCAATGCCGCCACCGCTTGGTGCAGCACCGCGATGGGCAGCGCGACACCGCTCAGCAATGTCGATATGCCGAGCGCGATTTGCAGGCCAACCAGCGCGGCGAGCGCGGCAGCCATCCGCGGCGCGCCGCAACTATGCGCACGAACGCTGAGCCACAGCAGCGCGCCGCCCGCGACCATGGCGAGCCAGCGGTGAATGAACTGCACCACAATCGGATTGTCGATCAAATTGGCGGCCCATGGCGCGGGCATCGGCACATCGGCGGGGAACAGCGTATCGCCCATCAACGGCCAGCTGGCATAGGCATAGCCCGCGTTGAGCCCGGCGGTAAATGCGCCCCACACCAGTTGCACCGCGAGGATGGCGAGCACGAGCGCGACGGGGGCGGTGATGTGGGTTCGCGCGCCGCGCCATCCACCAGCCGCCAGCGCCATATCGCTTTTGCGTTCATGGCGCATGAACAACGCCATGTCGCGCGCGGTCCAGATGATCGCACCGAGGATCAGCAGCGCCAGGTTCAAATGCACCGCCAGGCGATAATGCGAGACGTCGGTGCGCCCGACCAGGCCCGACACCACCATCCACCAGCCGACCGCCCCTTGCGACGCACCAAGGATGAGCAGGCCGACAAGGCGCGGGCCGAAGCCCGGCGGAATAGCGCGCCGCCACGCAAACCATGCCAAGGGCAGGGCATAAACCAACCCAACCAGCCGCGCGAGCAAGCGATGAAGCCATTCCCAAAAGAAAATCTGTTTGAAGCCCGCGATGTCCATGCTGCGGTTTACCGTCTGAAATTCGGTGGTGCGTTGATAGAGCGCAAATTCGCGCGCCCAATCGGCATCATTGAGCGGCGGGATGGCTCCCGTCACTGGGTTCCACTGCGTGATCGACAGGCC
>JBEBJX010000112.1:0-5677 GCA_040079655.1 Sphingopyxis sp.
GGCGGCGGCGGCAGCGGCGGTTACCCCATCACATCGGCGGCAGCGGCGGCTTTGGCGGTGGCGGCGGCTTTTTTGGTGGCTTTTTTGGCGGCGGTGGCGGCAGCAGCGGCGGCGGCGGTAGCATAGTCATTTCATCCACCACCAGTGGCGGCAGCACGTCGTCATCGGGCGGATCCACGTCCAGCGGCGGCAGCGGCGGCAGCTCAACATCGGGCGGGTCGACCTCTTCATCGACCGGCGGGGTCAGCACATCAACCGGGGGTTCATCGACCTCGACAGGCGGGTCGTCGACAGGTGGCTCTTCTACATCGAGCACATCGGGCGGCGTAAGCACCTCAACCGGCGGCGTTTCGACTTCTACCGGCGGCGTTTCGACTTCTACCGGCGGTGTAAGCACCTCAACCGGCGGCGTTTCCACTTCAACCGGCGGAAGCAGCACATCATCTGGCGCGTCGAGCACGTCATCTGGCGCGTCGAGCACGTCATCTGGTGCATCGAGCACGTCATCCTCAAGCTCATCGTCGTCCAGCTCGTCGTCCAGCTCGTCATCGTCGAGCTCGGGCGGATCATCGAGCTTTGGCGGATCGACTAGCTCGGGCGGATCATCATCCTCGACAAGCTCGTCGTCTGGCGGCTCCTCCAGCTTTGGCGGTTCGACCAGCGGCGGCAGCAGTTCATCATCTTCGTCATCGTCGAGCAGCAGTTCTTCATCAAGCGGCGGGTCGTCGGGCGGATCGAGCAGCGGAACCGATGTTCCAGCACCGCCCATGGTCCTGTTGTTCGGCGCAGCCGCAGCGGCATTGGTTGCGCGGCGCCGCAATGCCCGCGCCAAGAACGGGCAAGAAACCTCTCAGGCTGCTTAAGGGCAGCGTTCCGGCGCAGCAACGTCGGGCAGATAAGGGCGATCGTCGGGGGGCGGTCGCCTTTATTCTATGAGATGTCTCAGATTCTCTGAAATATGCTGACACGGCGAAAAGCACCGCGTTAAAGCTATGCATGCTTGCCTTTCGCCGTCGGCATGGATAGCGGCATGAACCATGCACGACATACGCACTATCCGCGAAAACCCCGCCGCGTTCGACGCTGGCTTAAAGCGGCGCGGGCTGGCCCCGATGACCGATGCCCTATTAGATTTCGACAGAGTTAGAAGAGAGCTACAGACTCGGGTCGAAAATCTGCGCGCCGACAAAAAACAAGCGTCGGCCCTTTTTGGCCAACTCGCTGGGCAGGGTCAGGGGCACACCGAAGAAGCAAGTCGTTTCAGGGATCAATCAATTCGAATTGCGCAGGAACTCAGCTTAGCCGAGGCGCAGTTTGAAACAGCAGGTGACCTCGGCGAAACGCTTGCCACCATCCCCAACCTGCCGCTCGCCGATGTGCCCGATGGCGCGGACGAGAGTGGCAATGTCGAGGTCAAGCGCTGGGGAAACCCGCGTGTATTCGACTTCGCGCCGCGCGAACACGCCGATTTTGCCCCCGCGCTGGGGCTGGATTTTGAAACGGCGACGAAAATGTCGGGCGCGCGCTTTGCCTTTCTGCGTGGCCCAATGGCGCGGCTGGAGCGGGCGCTGGGCGCGTTCATGCTCGATATGCAGACCGACCCGAACGGAGCAGGCTATACCGAATGCGCGACCCCGCTGCTGGTGCGCGACGAGGCGGCGTTTGGCACAACCCAGCTGCCCAAGTTCCGCGATGATTTATTCCAGACGACCGATGGCCGCTGGCTGATTTCGACCGCCGAGATGAGCCTGACCAATGCGGTGCGTGAACAGATATTGCCCGAAAGCGCGCTACCCATCCGCATGACCGCGCTGACGCCGTGTTTCCGCTCCGAAGCGGGGGCGGCGGGGCGCGACACGCGCGGCTACATTCGTCAGCACCAATTTTGGAAGGTCGAACTGGTGTCAATTGTCCGACCGGAGGACAGCGGGGCCGAGCTGGAACGCAAGACCCGCGCTGCGGAAAGTGTGCTGGAGGCGCTGGAGCTGCCCTATCGCCGGATGCTGCTGTGTGCGGGCGACATGGGCTTTGCCGCGCGCAAGACGTTTGACCTCGAAGTGTGGTTGCCGGGGCAAGGCGCATATCGCGAAATAAGCTCGTGCAGCGACTGTGGTGATTTTCAGGCGCGGCGGATGAATACGCGCTATCGGCCGACAAGCGAGAAAGGGACGGCCTTCGCCCACACACTCAACGGGTCGGGCCTGGCGGTCGGGCGCACGCTGGTCGCGCTGCTTGAAAATTATCAGCAAGCCGATGGCAGCGTCACCATCCCCGATGCCCTGCGCCCCTATATGAGCGGTATGACCAGCCTGGTGCCCCAACCCTGATGCGCATCCTGCTGACCAATGACGATGGTATCAACGCGCCTGGCCTTGGTGTTCTGGAAGCGATTGCCGCGAGCCTTTCCGACGACATATGGGTGTGTGCACCGGCCGAGGAACAATCGGGCGCGGGCCATTCGCTCACGCTCAACCAGCCGGTGCGGCTGCGTAAACATGGGCCGCAACGCTTTTCGGTGAGCGGCACACCGACCGATTCGGTTTCGATGGCGCTGGGCGTGTTGATGAAAGACAGCCCGCCCGACCTGATATTGTCGGGCGTCAACCGCGGGGCCAATTTGGGCGATGATGTGACCTATTCAGGCACGGTTTCCGCCGCAATGGAGGGAGCGCTGGCCGGGGTGCGATCGATCGCGCTTAGCCAGGTGACGGTCAGGGAGGCTATGGGCGACGCTGTGCCTTTCTCCGCAGCGCAAGAGTGGGGCGAGCGGGTATTGCGCCCGCTCATCGCCATGGATTTTGCGCCGCGCACATTGGTCAACATCAACTTTCCCGCGCTTGGCGCCGATGCGGTCAAGGGCGTGCGCGTGGTGCGGCAGGGCTTTCACGATTATAGCCGTGCCAAAATCGTCAAGGGCATGGACCCGCGCGGCCACCCCTATTACTGGTTCGGGCTCCATGACATGGAACATACATTGAGCCATGATAGCGACCTGGAAGCGATTGCCGACGGCTATATCGCGGTGACGCCGCTCCAGCTTGACCTGACGCACCATCATTCGCTCGATCGATTGGCGGATCGGCTGTCGGGTCTGATCGACTAGCGGAACGGATATATCGGCACTGGTCAATTGCTCTTATTTGCGGCATGATTCGTGTATGAGGGGAATGCGAACACGAACAGGCGTTGTCGGGGCACTATCGTTGCTGCTTCTGTCCGCCTGTGTCAGCCGCCCGGCCGGAACCGACATTTTTGGCCGCCCGCTGCACCGCGCCGACACGAACGGTGAACCCCCCTCTTCAAATACCCCCAACCGCACCATAGCGGACGGCAACGCCGATGACCTGCTGGCCGGCATTGAGCTGCGTCCGCCAAGCGCGGTGCCCGCCTGGTCACCCACCCCGGTTGCAACCGATGCAAGACAGGTAGCGAGCCGCGATTATTCGGTCCGCGCGGGCGATACATTGCGCGGGATAGGTAACCGCACGGGCGCGGGATCCGAAGCGATTGCCAGCGCGAATAGCATGGCGCCGCCCTATGCCGTGCGCGTGGGACAGGTGCTGCACATTCCTGGTGGCCGCTATCATGAGGTATTGGCGGGCCAGACTGGGATAGCCATTGCGCGCGCTTATGGTGTCGATTGGAACCAGATTGTGGCTGACAATGCGCTCGCGCCACCCTATGTGCTGCGCGTGGGGCAAAGGTTGCGGCTTCCGCCCGGCGCAGCGCCCGGCCGCTCATCGAGTGTCGAAGAACGGGCCCGCGCCTTCACCCTCGATATTGATGACATCGTCACCGGCGGAACACCCGCCGCTGCGCCAGGTGCGGCCCCTATACGCCCACCAGCAACCGCCCCTGCCCGATTTTCCTGGCCAATGGATGGCGCTGTCTTGCGCCGCTTTGGCCCGGCGGCGGGGGGGCGCGTCAATGAAGGGATAGACATGGCCGCGCCCATCGGCACCCCCGTTCGCGCCAGTGCGGACGGTATCGTTGCCTATTCAGGGAGCGAGATTGGTCTGTTCGGCGGGCTTATCCTCATCGACCATGGCGGCGGCTGGGTCAGCGCCTATGGACACCTTGACCGTGTTGCGGTGGCGAGCGGCACAAGGGTGCGTAGCGGCGCGATCATCGCCACGTCTGGCGACAGCGGACAGGTGCAGCAGCCCCAGCTTCATTTCGAATTGCGCCAAAACCGCCGCCCGGTCGACCCGCTCAGGCATTTGCCAGAGCGCTAGCGCATAGGTGACAGGGGGCGTGCAATCGGCTATGCGCCCGCGCAATCATGACAACACACACCATAGTTCCCGCTCAGCGTAAAATCGGCATGGTTTCGCTCGGTTGTCCCAAGGCGCTGGTTGATAGCGAGCGTATCCTGACCAAATTGCGCGCCGATGGCTATGCCATGTCACCCGATTATGCCGGGGCCGATGTCGTTTTGGTCAACACCTGTGGCTTCCTCGATAGCGCCAAGGAGGAAAGCCTGGAGGCGATTGGCGAAGCGATTGCCGAAAATGGCCGGGTGATCGTGACGGGGTGCATGGGCAATGAAGCCGAGGCCATCCGCGCGCGCTTCCCCGCCGTTCTCGCGATCACCGGCGCGCATCAATATGAAGATGTGGTGCGCGCGGTGCATGACGCCGCGCCGCCAGGCCAGGGGCCGTTCGTCGATCTGACACCGCAGAGCGACATCAAATTGACGCCGCGCCACTATAGCTACCTGAAAATTAGCGAAGGGTGCAACCACGCCTGTTCCTTTTGCATCATCCCCAGCTTGCGCGGCAAACTCGCCAGTCGCCGCATCGACGCGGTGCTGCGCGAGGCCGAAAAACTGGTTGCGGCCGGCACGCGCGAACTGCTGGTCATCAGCCAGGATACGTCGGCCTATGGGGTAGATACGCGGCATGAGGAACGGATATGGAAGGGCGCGCCCGTCCGCGCGCATATGACCGACCTGGCGCGCGAGCTGGGGCGGCTGGGCACCACGGCCCATCCGGTGTGGACGCGGCTGCACTATGTCTATCCCTATCCACATGTCGACGCGGTGATCCCGCTGATGGCCGACGGGCTCATCACCCCCTATCTCGATATTCCGTTTCAGCACGCCAGCCCGAGCGTGCTCAAATCGATGAAGCGCCCCGCCAACGAGGCACGCGTGCTCGAACGCTTGAAAAACTGGCGCTCGATCTGCCCCGACATCGCGATACGATCTTCCTTTGTCGTTGGCTTTCCGGGCGAAAGCGAGGCGGATTTTCATTATTTGCTTGATTGGCTTGACGAGGCACAGCTCGACCGCGTTGGCGCGTTCCGGTTCGAACCTGTCGCGGGCGCGGCGGCCAATGCGCTACCCGACCATGTGCCCGAAAGCGTCAAGGAAGAGCGTTTTCAGAGAATCATGGAAAAATGTGCCGCAATCAGCGCGGCGAAACTCGCCGCCAAAGTGGGCCGCACCATCGCGGCCATCATCGATGAAGTGGGCGAGCGCGATGAAGATGGCAGCATTGGCGCAACAGGCCGCAGCGAAGCCGATGCACCCGAAATCGACGGCAATATATTCTTGCGCGATGTGCCGGCAAGCCTGGCTGTGGGAGACATTGTTCGCGTCACAATCGAAGACGCTGACGAGCATGACCTATATGGCGTGATTAAAGCGTGATACTATCTGACTTCAAAACGCGAC
>JBEBJX010000113.1:0-5495 GCA_040079655.1 Sphingopyxis sp.
AGACCGCAGCCCAGGTGAGTTTTACCAGCTCGATTTCGAGATGAGCTTTGTGACACAAGACGATGTGTTCGCCGCGATCGAGCCGGTGCTGCACGGGGTATTCGAGCAATTTGCGAACGGCAAATCGGTGACGCCGCTGCCGTTTCCGCACATCCCCTATGCCACATCGATGCTCAAATATGGCAATGACAAGCCCGATTTGCGTAACCCCATCATCATCAGCGATGTGTCGGAGCATTTTGTCGGGTCGGGCTTTGGCCGCTTTGCCGATATGGTGGCGGGCGGCAGCGTGGTCCGCGCCATCCCCGCGCCGGGTACGGCGGAAAAGAGCCGCAAGTTTTTTGACGACATGAACGGCTGGGCACAGGGCGAGGGCTATCCCGGCCTTGGCTATGTCACGCGCAAGGGCGGCGAATTTGGCGGGCCTATCGCCAAAAATCATGGCGAGGCGGGGATGATTGCGCTCTATGACGCGCTCGGGCTTGGCCCCGATGACGGCTGTTTCTTTGCGGCGGGAAAGGAAGGTCAAGCGGCGCGGCTCGCCGGCTATGCCCGCACCCGCGTTGGCGAACAGCTTGGCCTGATCGACCCGAACCAGTTCAATTTTTGCTGGGTCGTCGATTTCCCGATGTTCGAGGCCGACGAGGAAACGGGCAAGGTGGATTTCAGCCACAACCCCTTCTCAATGCCTCAGGGCGAGCTCAACGCGCTCGAAACCATGGACCCGCTCGACATATTGGCGTGGCAATATGACATTGTTTGCAACGGCATCGAGCTGTCTTCGGGCGCGATCCGCAACCATCGCCCCGACATCATGTACAAGGCGTTCGCAATTGCCGGCTATGCCCAGGCCGATGTTGATCGCGATTTTGCGGGGATGATCAATGCGTTCAAATATGGCGCGCCGCCGCACGGTGGATCGGCGCCAGGTGTTGATCGTATCGTCATGCTGCTCGCGGATGAGCCAAACCTGCGCGAGGTGGTGCTGTTCCCGATGAACCAAAAGGCCGAAGATCTGATGATGAACGCGCCTTCGACGGTCAGCGACAAACAGCTGAAGGAGCTGGGCATCCGCGTCATCGACGGGCCGAAATACTAGGGTCAGGACCCTAGTTGCATTTCTGTGATACTGTGATACTGTGGTGATGTGAAAAATGTCACCATCGCCCTAGACGACGAGATTCACCGCCGTGCGCGCATCCGTGCGGCGGAAATGGGGACGTCATTGTCGGCGTTGGTCAGGGACTATCTGAGCGGGCTTGGTGCGGAAACTGGGCCTGGCGGTCCATCAGCGGAGTTACGCGAAATGCCACTGCCCTTTGCCTCGCAATCGCCTGTGCCCGTCGCCGGGCCCGCTGGCCCGCCCTCACTCAAAGGCCCTGAAGGCCAGCCCTATTGTGTCAACGGCAAATGGGTCTGGACCAAGGACGGCAAACCGCGGCAGCCCGGCGCGCTACGGGGCAAAATCGCCATGGCCGATGACTTTGACACTTGGCCAGATGGCTTCATTGATGCAATATATGGTGAAAATACTGAAGCGGCGAACAATTGGTGGAAACCGTTCGCCACCCCGCCAAAGAAGCCTGACGCTAAGTGAAGCTGCTTCTTGATACCAATGCCCTGATCTGGTGGTTGCGCGACGATCCTAGATTAGGGCCAAGGGTCAAGCAGCTGATCGCCGACGAAGAGTCAAAGATTCTGGTGAGCATTGTCTCGCTTTGGGAAATTTCGATGAAATGGCGGGTCGGCAAGTTGGAATATGCCGGTAGCACCTTCCTTGAGGCTCTTGAGGCGGAAGAAATCGAGCCGCTTGCCATTGCCACCGATCATCTGCTTGCTTTGGAAACGCTTGGCATGCATCACAAAGATCCGTTCGATCACCTTATTATCGCGCAGGCCAAGGTAGAGCGAGCCATCATTATTACTAGCGACAGGGAAATGGCGGCCTATGGCGTGCCCTGTATCGGAGTCGATTGAGTAACCTTATCATGCTAACTGGGCTTCACGGAGAAGGGCCATGACCAACGACCTGTCCAAATATGAAACCGGCGCTAAATATGATGGCGATTTTGACGCGGACATTGCGGCGCTACAAGCGCGGTTAGAGCGGATACAGGCGGCGCACATCACCCATGGCTGCGCCAGCATCATCCTGTTTGAAGGGTGGGATGCAGCTGGCAAGGGCGGTATCATCCAGCGACTGTGCGGAGAGTGGGATCCGCGCTATTTTCAGGTGTGGCCAATCGGCGCCCCAACATCCACGGAACAGGATCATCATTATCTGTGGCGATTTTGGCAACGCATGCCTGCGCGCCGCGAAATAGCGGTGTTCGACCGCAGCTGGTATGGCCGCGTCGCGGTCGAGCGGGTTGAAGGCTATGCGAGCGAGGCCGAGTGGCAACGCGGCTATGATGAGATTAACGAGTTTGAATCGCAGCTCGTTCAAAACGGCACTACGCTCATCAAAATCTTCGTTCACATCACGCAGGAAGAGCAGGATAAGCGCCTCGCCAAGCGGCTTGATGACCCGTGGAAACGCTGGAAAACCGGGGCCGAAGATTTTCGCAACCGCGCCCGCCGCGCTGATTATCGCGCCGCTTATGCCGACATGTTCGCCCATACCGACACACGCTGGGCACCGTGGCATATCATCGACGGCAATAGTAAAAAGGCGGCGCGGATCGCGGCGCTCACCCACATCGCCGACGTGCTAGAGGCCAAAGTGCCGATGACCATGCCAGACGCCGACCCAGCGGTGGTGGCGCTGGCCAAAGATGCGTTTGGGTATGAGGCTAAGGGGGATTAGAGCGGGATGCCATCCCCAGACCCGTTCGTCCTGAGGTGCGGCTGAATGTAATGAAGTCGCGTATCGAAGGCGCCCTTCGATACACTGCCTCATCCTTCGGTTTTGCCAGCACTCAGGGCGAACGGTTGCGATCTATGCCTTCCCTAACCCGGCGTTCTTTTCCCAAGATAGCGCGACAGCATATTGCGCTGCCCATCGGGCGCGCCGGGGCGCAACGTGTCATAAACCACCGCATTTTCGAGCACGCGCTGCACATAGTTGCGCGTCTCGTTGAGCGGGATCGCCTCGATCCATGTCAATATATCGACGCTGCCGCTGCGCGGATCACCATTGGCGGCCAGCCAGCGGTTCACATTGCCGGGGCCCGCATTATAGGCCGCGACCGCGAGCGGATAGCTGCCGGCATAATAGCTCAGCATCCGTTGGAAATAGGTCGAGCCGAGCATGATATTGTAATTGGTGTCGCTGGTCAGTGCATCGAGGTTGTAATTCATCCCAATCCGCGCCGATGTTTCGCGGGCGGTGCCCGGCATCAACTGCATCAGCCCGCGCGCGCCGACGCGGCTCATCGCGGCGCGGTCAAACTGGCTTTCCTGGCGGCTGATGGCGTGGATGAAGGTCCAGTCGCTATCATAGCCAGATGGCACCCGCATGGTCGGGAATGCTGTCGTTACATAATTGTCATAGCCGTTGATCCGCGCACTACGGCCGATCATGACGCCCAAGTCAGGGCGTTCAATTTCGCCCGAAAAACGGCTGGCAAAATAATGTTCAACGTCGCTGCGCGCATTATTGGCGATGGTGCGCAGGAACAGCGTCTGGTCGCGCCGCGCGCCAATTTCGCCTAACACGCGGGTTGCGCGAACGACACTGTTGTTGTTGAATGCGTCGCGCTCTGCCGCAGAAAAGCGGACGCTGGTGTCGGGAACCGGGCGCGGCTGTGCCTGGCCCAGTCTTTCCAGCGCCAATTGACCGTGGAACTGATCGTAATGCCGCGATGCGCGGGTGAAATACTCCGCAGCGGCGCTTTGATCGCCCGATGCACTCATCGCGCGGCCCGCCCAATAGTGCCCGCGTGCCTGCACCTGTGGTGCTCGTCCTGCGGCGGCATAGGTGGCATAGAGCGCCGCCGCCTCGCGCGGGCGGCCGAGCTGCTGCATCGCCGTTTGCGCACCCAGCCAGACGAGGCTGGTATATTTGTCGCGCACCCCAAGCGGCTGTTCGATAATGACGGTGCCTTGCGGAAACATGTCACCCACTTGGCGCGCTATGTCATAGGCGAACGTATTTTGCCCGTCGCGCACGGCACCGCGCGCTTGGCCAAGCAGCAACTCGAGCCAATTATCAGCGTCTAGCGGCGGGGCAGACAGGGTGCGTGGGCTGGCGAGCAGCGCGCGCGCGGCCATGGCCTGGCCGCTGGCTGCCAACCAGCGCGCTTTGTCGAATATATAGCCCGCGTTGCTGCGCAGCAACGATGGGTCGGCGGCTTCGGCCTCTGCGGCGCGCAAGGCGGCGGCGGGCGCGCGGCTGCGCATGGCCAGCCGCGCTTCAAACTCAGACCGGCGAGCCGAGGACACAAAGCTGATCTGGCGCGCAGCGTCGGTCGCGCTGGCGCTCCATAACAGTCGCTCCATCCGCGTGTCCTGATCTGCGCCGCCCAGCGCGCCGGGGAATAGCGATAAAAGCCGCGCTTCCTCTGTGGGGGTTAATGCGCCCATCGTCCAGGCTTGGCGCGCCGCAGCATTGGCTTGATCCAGCCTATTGTCTGCACGCAGCGCCAGCGCATAGCGCAATTGCCCGGCGGCGTTGGTCGGCGCAAAGCGCGCGAAATAGGCGGCGGCGCTCGGCGGGATAAAGCCGTTGACGTCGAGCGCGCTCTCTGCTTTGCGCTTAAAATCACTTTCATTGGGCCAGCCTTGATTGGCCATCAGGAATGCGGCAACGCGATCAAAGGATGGATTGGTTGCGCGGTCAATCGCTTGCCATTCGATCACCGCTTCGCCGGTGGGGTTGATCGCCGCGCTCGCGCCCGTCGCGCGCAGCCCAAGTTGCGCCTGATACCATGCGCGCTGTTCGGGCGTAAGTTCATTGGCCATGCACATTGCCGGGGTTAGCAACAGAGCAGTCATCGCCATTTTTGAAAGAGTGCGTTGTGAAACCATGCTTGCCATATTGGGGGACTGTTCCTTATTGGGCGCTGAACGGATGTGATCTGCGAGCGAAAATTGACTTTCCCGATTCTAGGCGAGCAGATTCCACCCTGTAAAGGAGTATATCTATGTTTTCGGGCTCAATTCCAGCCCTGTTGACCCCGTTTAGCGACGGATTGATTGATGAGGCGGCGTTGCGCCGCTTTGTTGACTGGCAAATCGCGTGCGGTTCTAGCGCGCTGGTGCCGTGCGGCACCACTGGCGAGAGCGCGACGCTGAGCTTTGATGAGCATTACCGCGTCATCGCCATTGTTATCGAACAAGCCGCCGGACGTGTGCCGATCATCGCTGGATGCGGATCAAATGACACCGCAACCGCTGTCCGCCACATGGCCTATGCAAGCAAGGCCGGGGCACAGGCCGCGCTCATCGTTGCGCCCTATTACAACCGCCCCAGTCAGGACGGGATGGTCGCGCATTTCGAGCATCTGGCTGCGCATAGCGACCTGCCGATGGTCGTCTATAATGTGCCCGGGCGC
>JBEBJX010000114.1:0-5476 GCA_040079655.1 Sphingopyxis sp.
TAACCCACCGTTTTCAGCATCCGGCCCATACCACACTGGTATCCTATGGCCCCACCACAATTGCCGCGAAACGCACCAAGGTTGGATATTGCCCATCCAGTTGAAGAATGTTTTCTCCCAAGATTTGGGGACAATCTCTATCGCGCCCGACTTCACCGCCTCTATCGCGGGGCCGGCCAGTGTCTTGGCATCGACATACCATTGGTCGGTCAGCCACGGTTCGATGACGCGGCCGCTGCGGTCACCAAACGGCGTGTTGACGATGCGATCCTCGACCCGTTCGAGCAGGCCGAGGCCGTCCATCCGCTCCACCACCCGCAACCGCGCCGCATGCCCCTCCAGCCCCAGCAGATCATCGGGGATCAGGCCGTCGCTGGTTTGCACCACCCGTGCCTCGGCATCGAGCATGTTGAGCATGTCGGCGGGAGCTATGCCCGCACGCTTGCCGACCTCGAAATCGTTGAAATCATGGCCGGGCGTGATCTTGACCGCACCTGAGCCAAGCTCGGGGTCGGCATGGTCGTCGGCGATGATCGGAATGCGCCGCCCGGTGATGGGCAGCGTCACGAACTTGCCCACCACGCTGGCGTAACGCTCATCACGCGCGTTGACCGCAACCGCCATGTCCGCCAGCATCGTTTCGGGTCGGGTCGTCGCAACGATGATATGGTCCTTGCCGTCCGCCGTGCGCACGCCGTCTGCCAATGGATAGCGAAAATGCCAGAATTGGCCCGCAACCTCGCGCGTTTCGACCTCAAGGTCGCTGATCGCGGTTTTGAGGCCGGGGTCCCAATTGACCAGCCGCTTGTCGCGGTACAGCAGCCCTTCTTCATGCAACTGCACGAACACTTTGGTCACCGCCTTGGTGAAATGCGGGTCCATCGTGAACTGTTCGCGCGACCAATCCATCGAACAACCCAGGCGGCGGAGCTGGCGGGTGATCTCGCCGCCGCTTGTCGCCTTCCAGTCCCACACCTTGGCGACAAAATCCTCGCGCGTATAATCGGTGCGCTTTTGCTGCACCTCGGCCATTTGCCGCTCGACCACCATCTGCGTGGCGATGCCCGCATGGTCGGTGCCGACCACCCACAGCGCATCCTTGCCGCGCAGCCGCTCGTAACGGATCAGCACATCCTGGAGCGTATTGTCGAGCGCATGGCCGATATGCAGCGCGCCGGTGACATTGGGCGGCGGGTTGACGATGGTATAGGGGGTCGCGTCCGGCCGATGCGGGCGAAACAGGGGCTTCCCTGTTTTGGGGTCGGGCGCCTCCCAATGCGCGGCCCATTTCGCCTCGATGGTCGCGGGATCGAATGTTTTGGGCAAAGCGGGCGTTGGCTCAGTTGTGGTCATGGCCAGCCCATAGCCGCCAATGCTGCAACGCGGCAAGGGGGCAGTGCGTTAAGGTTGCGCTGGCGGCGCGGGCCAGCGCGCGGGCTGAGCCGGCGCGTCCGGCCCAGTCCAGCGGGTGATCCAGCCCAACACTTCGCGATACCATTGCACGCTATTACGCCCCTTCAATATCCAGTGATTTTCATCGGGATAAACCAGCAAGCGCGACGGCACCCCTTGGCGCTGTGCCGCGTGAAAAGCAGCGAGGCTCTGGCTATAGGGGATGCGGTAATCGCGCTCGCCATGGATAATCAGGCTCGGCGTGCGCCAATTGGTGACGTGATTGACGGGGTTCCAGCGTTCGGCCTGCTCGCGGCGCCACCACGGCCCACCATGATCCCATTCGTCGAACCAGATTTCTTCGGTCTCAAATGCCATCGCCCGCGTGTCGAACACGCCAGCATGGGTGACCAGGCATTTGAAGCCATCGGGCCAGTTGCCCGCAATCCAGTTCATCATATAGCCGCCATAGCTGCCCCCGGCGGCGCAGGCATTGGCGGGGTTGACCGCCGGGTTGACGCTCGCCGCCGCTGCCATGCCAGCGCGCAAATCCTCTAGCGGCGATCCGCCCCAATTGCGGTTGATGCTGTCGGTGAACGCCTGCCCATATCCGGTGCTGCCGTGAAAATCGATCGTCACCACCGCGAAGCCCGCGCTGGCGAACAGCATCGGGTTCCACCGCGTTGACCAGCTATTGCCAAAACTGCCCTGTGGCCCGCCATGGACGAGGAGGATGGTCGGCATTGGTGCGGTCGTAGCCCCCGTATTGGGCGCGGGCATCGGCTGCACCGTCTGCCCCCACACTTGGTCGCCATTGGCCCCGCGAAAGGCAAAGGAATGAAAAATGACGGGGTCAATCTCGGCCATCGCCTCGTCGTTGGCGTGGCTGAGGTTGCGCACCGTGCCACCGCGGGCGCGGATCATCACCTCAGTGGGGTGGGTGATAGTGTTGAGCGCATAGAGTATGCTGCCATCGCGCAGCGGTGTTACGCTGGTGACATTGCCCTCGGTGGTGAGCGGCGTTACCACACCGCTACGCACATCGACGCGAAATGCCGGATGCTGGAGCGTATCCTGCGCGGTGACGATGAGGCTGCGGCTGTCCGGTGCCCAGGCGATGCTGTCAACCGAACGGTCCCACGCCTGCGTCAACGCCCGCACTGTGCCGCTGCGCAAATCGCGCAGCATCAGCACCTGCCTGTCCGCCTCGTATCCCGCCCGCGCCATCGCGGCATAGGCGAGCCATCGGCCATCGGGTGAGGGCGTGGGCAGCGTGTCTGTGGCGCGGTTATTTGCGGTCAAATTGGTCGCGGGTCCGCCAGCACTGGGCGCGGCATAGATGTCGAGGTTGGTTGAGCGTGGCTCATTGGCGTCGGCGATCCGCAATGTGAAAAAGACGGTGCGGCCGTCCGCGCCATACGCCAGTTCATCCGCCCCGCCGGACGGTTTGCTTGGCGTATCGCCGACCAGCTCGCCGCCAATGGCCACCGGCGCGCCCGATACGCGGCCATCAGCGCCCAGAGCAAAGGTAAAGGCGCGGCTATGGACGCCGGGCGTTTCCCAACTGTCCCAATGGCGCACAAACTCGGCGTCATAAACGCGGCCCGTGCCCGGCCCTTGTGATGATGTATCGGCATTGCCTTCACAGCCGAACTGCGGGCAGCCATCGGCGATGTCGCCCCATAGCAGCACCGCATTTCCTGTGGGTGAGAGGCGATAGCCCGCGACTTCGGCCGCCCCCGCTCTGGATTCTGTGTCGCTCGCCTGCATCGGCGTTCCCGCCCGGCCATCCGCCGCTATATCGACGAACCACAGCTGATCCTTGTCTGACTTGCCCGAGAGGAAATAGAGGCGGCGGCCATCATGGCTCCACGTCGCTGTTGTTTCATTGGCATCGGCCAAGTCGGCGATCCGCGTTGGCGGCGCGGCGGCATTTGCGCCCGTGCCCACCACCCACAGCCCCGTTGTCCGCGCATAGTTCTCCGCGTTGGTATCTGTCTGCTGATAGACGACCCATTGGCCATTAGGGGACACCACTGGCTCGGCCACGCGCGCCATGGTGGCGAGGTCATCCGGCGTTATCGGCCGCGCAAAAGCTGGCGAGGAGAGGGGAGCAAGGGCGATCAGCGCAGCGGTCGCGTGCAATAGGATAGGGTGTTTCATGGCAGCAACCTAGCGCGCCACTATCGTGAGCGCAATTGCGCGATTATTTGACCCGCCCCGCCCCGCCCCGCCCCGTTCGTTATGAATAGCCGCAGAGTCCTGAGCTTGTCGAAGGGCAAAGTGGTGTATAAAAGGACGTCCCGCATCCCATCACCATGCTTCGATACACTGCCTCAGCCTATGGCTTCGCCAGCACTCAGCACGAACGGGTTATGGTTGGTAACATCACACCCCCACCAGACCGCTCAGCACCGCGAGCCCGAGAAAGGCGAGGAAGCCCATGCTGTCGGTAATCATCGTCACGAATACAGATGAAGCCACCGCCGGGTCCTGGTCATAATGGTCGAGCGTGAGCGGGATGATGACCCCCGCCATGCCTGCGATGATGATGTTGGTCAGCATCGCCGCCGCGATTACTGCCCCCAAATGCCAATCCCCTGACCATAAGGACACGCCAATGCCGGCGATGATGGCAATGGTCGCGCCATTTAGGATGGCGATGCTCAGCTCGCGCACAATCGCGCGGCGGGTGTTCGACTGGGTCAGCTGGTTGGTAGCGATTGCGCGCACCGTCACCGCCAGTGTCTGGGTGCCGGCATTGCCGCCCACCCCCGCGACAATCGGCATCAGCACGGCGAGCGCCACCATCTGCTCTATCGCCGCACCGAAAAAACTGATGACGGCCGAAGCGACCAGCGCGGTGCCAAGGTTGGCGACCAGCCAGCGAATGCGTGCGCGGTATGATTCCGTCGGGCTTTCGTTAATGTCCCCTTCGCCCGCGCCCGACAGACGCAGAACGTCCTCGCTCGCTTCTTCCTGGATGATGTGGACGATATCATCGGCGGTAATCATGCCGACCAGCCGCCCACCCGCATCGACCACAGCGGCGGAAATGAGCGCATATTTTTGAAACCGGAGCGCGACCTCTTCCTGATCCATATCAACGGGAATTAGGGTCTGGCGGCGCTCCATGACATCGCTGATCGCGGCGCTCCTGGGGTTGCGCAATATCCATGATAATTGGCAATAGCCGACCGGCTTGTGCTTCGGGTCAACAACATAGATTTCCCAAAAATCGGTTGTGAGCTCGCTGTCCTCGCGCAATCGATCGATAACATCGCCAACAGTGACATGTTCGGGCACCGCCACCAGGTCGCGCTGCATCAGGCGGCCCGCGCTTTCCTCGGGGAATGACAATGCATCCTCAATAACGGCGCGGTCTTCGGGGTCCATCGCGGCGAGCACGGCGGCTTGATCCTCGGCCTCCATGTCCTCGATGATCGCCACCGCATCATCGGTATCGAGCTCGGCGGCGAAATCTGCGACCTGTCCGGCGTTGAGTGTATCGACAATATCCTCGCGGACATGGTCGTTCATCTCGACGATAACATCAGCGTCGATCAAATCGCCGAGCGCAGCAGCAACCGCCGCGCGGTCGCCCTCCGGCGTCAGTTCAATGAGGTCGGCGCGGTCAGCGGGGTGGAGCGGACGGACAAGGTCGCGCGCCTGCTCGGCGTTGCCAGCCTCCACGGCTTCGAGCACCGCACGGACAAAGCCGGGGCGCAGCCGATCATCCTCGTCAAGCTGGATATCAGAGGTTTCGGGAGAGGGCATAGAGGCGTTGAGGGCATTATCGCTCATCATTCGGCTTCCCTATGCTGCTATTCGATGGATTCGTGTCCCGTTGGTGGGCGGGGGATAGGACGCTCGATAAAAAATGGCAACAATGCGGGTGACGCGGCGACATTTGGCCGTTATGGCCGCGCGCAACAGCTTCACAATCAAAGGATATGCTCGTGACCGCAGAAACATTGACCCTCACCCTCGAAGCCGGCGAAACCACCGGTGATGTCGTCATCCGCCTGCGCCCCGACTTGGCGCCTGGCCATGTTGAGAGGATCGCGATCCTCGCCAAAGACGG
>JBEBJX010000115.1:0-5399 GCA_040079655.1 Sphingopyxis sp.
CGGTAGGGGGTGACGGTAGGGGGTTAAATCAGCTCCAAAAATCGCGCCGCCGCCATCCATTCAGCCCTCTTGATCTCGCGCGCCTCAACGGCGTCATCCACCGCACCCCATTGGCGTTCCTGCCACATTTCATCGAGCGCAACCACATCCCATAGCGCATTTGCGGCAAAGGCGCGCTCGATCAATGCCAGGCCAGTGACGAGCGACCCGCCAATGGTGACGAGCGGGTTAAGTGCAGCCAATTGCAAGGCATTAAGGCCATGGACGGCGTTGGTCAGCGCTGCCAAAGTCGTTGGCGATTGAGGGACATGAACGATGCCGTTAGTGATCGCAAAATCAATTCCATAATGCCGCTCGGCCCAGCTCAATATGGGGCCCCACAGCTGCGCCTGTTCGGCCGCAAGCCTCGGCTCATCGGCCCTGTAACAGAGCAGGTCGCTCTCCCCAAATACGCAAAGTGGCGCGGCAAAAGCCGCCATATCAGGCATAACCAGGTCAATCGCTGCAAAGGAAAGCCCCGTTAGCGGCATGGTGTTTGGGGCTATGATACCCCCCTGCTCTGCCCATTCAGCGGCGATCCCCTTGGCAAGAGCGGCGCTTTCTAGCGCAAAAGCGCAGCGCGCAGGGGTTCGCAAAGCTTTGGTGTCGAGATGAATGGCAAAGCCACCATCGCAAGCGGCAATGCTGACGTTCTTATATAAACGCCGCATTATTCGTCGCCACCCCCACCAGACACGCCGCCGCTTTTCCAACGCCGGATCAGCATAGGCACAATGGCAATTAAGCCCAATAACCCGACACCGATTATGACAATGCCAATGGCGGGCGCGATGCCCGGCGCAATCCACGCTATGTGACCAGCGGCAATAGCGGCGCCAAATGCAATGAGGGCAATGGCCATGACCCGAAGGCCTGTGATTGCAAAGAAGCGCGCTTTCGCCGGGTCTGGTGCATTATGTTGCTCGGTCATGCGCTTGATCCAACCAGATGCGCCAAGGCGGCGGGGATGGCGGCGGGTGTCTCGATGATAGCCTGCGCTCCTGCGGCGGATAGTGCATCGGGGGATTGATAGCCCCATGCCACACCGAGCGCATGGGCCCCGGCACCCCGCGCCATCATCATATCATAGCTCGTATCGCCAATGACGACGCAATTACATGGGCGCACCGATGCCTGGGTCATAGCCGCCACCGCCATAGCGGGGTCAGGCTTTGAGGGATGATGGTCAGCGGTTTGCAGCGTGACGAAGCGGTTCAAAATGCCGTGCGCATCAAGCAAGCGAAGCAGACCGCGCCCCGATTTTCCCGTAGCCACCCCCAATTGCCAACCTTGAGCCGAAAGCATGTCGAGCATGTCGATTATACCGTCAAACAAGGGCTCTGGTGTCGCTCCTGCTATGGTGCGCTGGGTAAAATAGGCATCACGATAGGCGTCGACAAGCGCGCGCTGAAGCGTATCATCAGCGTCAGGGCTGAGTGTCGCAATGACGCACGGCAGGCTAAGTCCGATGACATTACGGATCGCCACATCGGCGGGGGCGGGGAGTGCACAGGCGACAAAGGCCGCGCGCATCCCCGCGACAATCGCATATTGGCTGTCGGCGAGCGTGCCGTCGCAATCAAACAACGCTAGTTTTAGCACTACCGTTTCGTTCGCTTTGGCGCTGGCTTTGCCACCTCTCCGCGTCCGCGACGTTCGCCGCGCCGTTCCTTTCGGATGATTTTGGCATGCGCCTTGGCCTGGGTTTTCTTGCCTTCGCGGCTTAGCGGGGGCCGTTTGTCTGGCCGCTGGGCCATGTCATCGCCCGCGCTCTCGCTAAAGCCCAGCGACGCAAGGCTTTCGGCGAAATGGTCGGGTAAGTCGGCGCTGACTTCTAACTTACCGCCCATCGGCTGGTCGATACGCAAGTTGCGCGCGTGGAGATGGAGCTTGCGCGAGATGCTGCCAGTCAGGAATGCGGCCTTGCCGCCATATTTGCCGTCACCCACAATCGGATGACCGATCGCCGCCATGTGCACCCGCAATTGATGCGTGCGCCCAGTCAGCGGCTGTAGCTCGACAAAGACACAGGTGTTGCCCGCGCGCTCTATGACCCGATAGCGTGTGCAGCTGGGCAGGCCGTTTTCCTCGTCCACATGCATTTTTTCGCCGCCGCTGCCCGGTTGTTTCGATAGCGGCAGGTCGATTTGCCCCTCATCAAGCGAGGGAACGCCGGTGACGATAGCCCAATAGGTTTTGCGCGCAGAGCGTGCCGCAAAGCTGCGCGAAAATTTGGCCGCCGCACCAGCCGATCGTGCAACCAGCAGCACCCCAGACGTGTCCTTATCCAGGCGATGAACCAGCTTTGGCCGCCCCTTATCCTCGTCAAAAAAAGCATCGAGCAAGCCATCGACATGCGCGCTCGTGCCTGTGCCCCCCTGTGTTGCAAGGCCTGGGGGTTTATTAAGCACCAGCGCATCGGCATCGCGGTGGATAAGCATCGCGTTGGCCTGTGCCAATTCATCGGGGGTAAGCGGCTTTGCACTGCGGCGGCGCGGGGCGGGCGACATCGCGCCAACATGGGGCACGCGCAGGCTCTGGCCAGCCGATATACGCACCGCCGGATCGGCTTTCGCTCCATCTAACCGGACCATGCCCGTGCGCAACCAACGCGCCAACAGTGCGTGGGTCACATCGGCTTTGTGGCGTTTGAACCAGCGGTCCAGCCGAATGCCATCGTCATCGTCGGCAACGAGATGGTCGCTATAGGTGGCGGGCGAAGGTGCGGTGGTCACAGGCCGCGCACCACTGCCATACCGGCCGCCAGAGCCGCGACAGACAGGATCACCGATGCAGCGGCATAGCCTCCCGCCAGCATCCAGCGCCCACCATCAATCATCGTCACTGTTTCCAAGCTAAATGCCGAAAATGTTGTAAATCCACCCAGAATGCCCACTCCAGCAAATAATCGCCATGGTTCGGACGCGCCATGGCGCGCCAGTGCCGCCACCAGCACACCCATTAACAACCCGCCGATGATGTTGACGCCGAATGTCGCCCATGGCCAGCCAGTCACAGAAGGCATCAGCAAGGCGCGAGAGGCACCATAACGCAAAGCTGCACCGATGGCTCCACCAGCCATGACGAGGAATATATTGAGCATAGAGCGCCCCTAGCCTCTATTTTGGCAACTGCAAAGGCCAAGCCCAGTTTAGACAATGATGTTCAGGCCATAAGCGCTACCGAAACAACCCAGGATATCGTTTGCGAATATGATCGAACACCGATTCATGCAGAGGTGCGTTCCATTGCGCGCCGAATTGGCCGGGCTTGACCCAGCGGATTACCGCCTCAATGGACGTAAACCCCGGTAAAGTGATCCATATGCGTTCTTCGGCGTTGATCTTGCTCAGCGTATCCGCGCGACAACCAGTTCTCGATAAATCCGTAACCAATATCTTGAATGATATCCGCCCGACCCTGCGCAAATCGGCCTTGATCGCCACAATTGCGCGATCCTTTTCGCGTCGATCGGGCGACAAACTTCCGATATCTTGCGGGTCGACCACCAGCCTCTCCATATGGAATTATTAGCGTAGAATATTATTACGGTTTTTGACTGGATAATTATAGGTTTATAACGTTACACTACCTCGTGCGTCAAGCATGCGCCCAATTTCAACCAATTTTTCGCGCGGCGCCCCTTCGCGTGCCGCGTCGATTTCTGCTTCGTCAATTTTCTGCCAATCGCGAAAAGTAACGATGTCGAGGTGGCGCTGTGCGATGAGTTCGTCAAGCCCCGCCCGCCCGCGCTTGCCGCTAGACTGCACATCATCGCCGCCGCTATCCGCGACAATCCGCGCTGCGATCATCGCGCCGTCGGGCTTGTTGGTGCCGATGGTGCCGCTTGGCCCGCGCCGCGCCCAGCCAACGCAATAGAGGTCGGGCAGGATCATCCCGTCGTGATTAGCAAAGCGGCCGCGTCCATGTTCGTAGGGGACACATTCTATCGCCGGGGTCTGGTAGCCGATGCAGGAAACCACCAGCCCAGCTGGCACCGCATAATGCTCTCCCGTGCCGACTGCACGCAATTCCTCGTCGAGCCGCGTGCGCTCGACAATAATCCGCTCCGCCCGACTTGCCCCCTCGATCGCCACCGGCTGCGCGTAAAAGTCAAACTCGATCGTCACCGGCTTGGCGACCGGGCTGGCAGCAAAGGCGCGCAAATGGCTGACCGATTTGCGCATCCCTGGTTCTAACAGCGCATCTTGCCCCGCATCGGGAAAATCGCTGGGGTCAACGCGCGGCGCGGCGCGCTCCAAATGCCCCAGCTCACCCAGCTCCTTTGGCGTCATCGCAATCTGGTGCGGCCCGCGCCGTCCGAGCAAGGTGATGCTGCGGATATGGCTTGTCGCCAAGGCCTCGCGGGCGTGGCGGACGATGTCGCTGCCATCAAACTCCTGCGGCGTTTTGGCGAGAATGCGCGCCACGTCGAGCGCGACATTGCCGTTGCCGATGACCACGGCGTGCGCGGTATCGAGCGGCGGGTTCAGCGCGGCGAAATCGGGGTGGCCATTATACCAGCCGACAAAGGCGGCGCTGCCGATGACGCCGGGCAAATCGGCCCCAGCGATGTCGAGCTTGCGGTCATTGGGCGCGCCAGTGGCCAGCACCACCGCATCATAAAGCGCCATCAGCTCCTCTATCGACACATCTTTGCCGACCGACAGATGGCCGACGAAACGGACATTATCGGTCAGGTTGACCGCTTCATAGCGCCGCGACACCGCCTTGATCGACTGATGATCGGGGGCTACCCCGGTGCGGATCAGCCCGAACGGAACCGGCAGGCGGTCGAGGATGTCGATACGCACCGTGTCGCCCAGCAGTTTCTGCAACGCCTCTGCGGTATAATATCCCGCCGGACCCGACCCGACGATTGCCACATGGCGCATGCGCTTCACTCTCCAACTTTCACAATAATGTCATGCTAACGCGCGGGCGGCATTGCGCAAGTATCTTGACAGCTATTGGGCGTCCGCATATCGCGCCCGCACATTCCCCTGTCCTCTAATGGTAAGAGAGCGGACTCTGACTCCGTTAATTGAGGTTCGAGTCCTCACGGGGGATCCAAGCTATCACCGCGCACCGCATCCTTCGCTGCGCGGATGGCCATGCCGCTCTCGCTATTGCCATATCCCCCACGCCCCGTCACTACGCCCGCCACCACATCAACCACGGTCTGCGCCAACACATCGGGCAGCGTGGCGATGATGTTATCGCCAAAGCTGGTGCCCTCGATCACGCTGCGGGTGGCGGCGGCGGCGATGCTGCGGCCTGCGCCAACGCCAAGGTGGCTCGCGATATTGGCGGCGGTGAAGCGCGCGCCGTCACCATAAAGCGGCGCGAGGCCGTTCCTG
>JBEBJX010000116.1:0-5247 GCA_040079655.1 Sphingopyxis sp.
GCGCATTGTCCATTGCTCCAATGGCCCAGAGCGCATTGCCCATTGCTCCAATGGCCCAGAGCGCATTGCCCATTGCTCCAACGCGCCTTGCCCGCTAACCCACGCCCCATGTTACGACGCCTTTTTGAATGGGTGATGGCAAAGGCCACACACCCCCATGCCGAACGATGGCTGTTCCTGTTCTCCTTTGTCGAAAGCTCTTTCTTTCCTATTCCGCCGCACCCGCTGCTGGGCCTGATGTGCCTGGCGCATCCGCACCGGGCGCTGCGCTATGGCCTGATTTGCACGGTGGCATCGGTGCTGGGCGGGCTGTTTGGCTATGCCATCGGCTATTTCGCCTATGAAACGATCGGCATAACGATGCTCAAAACGCTTGGCCTGTGGGATAGTTTTCCCCAAGCGGCCTGTTATCTGCGCGAATATGGCGCGGAAATCATCCTGATCAAGGGCGCAACCCCGATCCCGTTCAAATTGCTGACGCTGACCGCCGGGTTCATCCAGATGAACCTGTTCACCTTCATATGGGCCAGTGTGCTGTCGCGCTCGTTCCAGTTCATGCTCGTCGGCCTGCTGTTTTGGAAATTCGGCGCGCCGATCAAGGCGATGATCGACAAATATCTGGGGTGGGTGACAGCGGCTTTTTTTGTGCTGCTCGTTGGCGGTTTTATCGCGGCATCGTTGCTCTCCGGCCATGGCAACAGCGATGCGTGCAGCACGGCAACACTCACCTCCGCGCCATGATCGCCACCCTCCCTGCGCTCCTCGCCCGCACTCCCCGCTGGTCCGCGCTGATCGCGGGGCTGGCCAGCGCATGCGGATTTGCGCCGCTAAACCTATGGCCGGTGACGTTGATCGCGCTCGCGGTGCTGATGCATCTGGTGCGACAAACGGCGACGCACAGCCGCGTCGGCCTGCCGACGGGAAAGGCCACTATAAAGCGCGTCGGCCTGCCGACGGGAAAGGCCACTATAAAGCGCGTCGGCCTGCCGACGGGAAAGGCCACTATAAAGCGCGCCTTCCTGCTCGGCTGGCTGTTCGGCTTTGGGCATTTCACGCTCAGCCTCAACTGGATAGCCACCGCCTTCACCTTTCAATCCGCGATGCCGCCTATCCTCGGTTGGTTCGCGGTGCCGCTCATCGCGTTCTACCTCGCGCTCTATCCGGCGCTGGCATGTGCTGCGGCGTGGTGGCTGTGGCGGCGGGTCGATGCGCATCAACGCCCCGCCACATTCACCCTCCTGTTCGCCGCTGCGTGGATTATCAGCGAATGGTTGCGCAGTTGGGTGTTTACGGGCTTTGCGTGGAATCCTTTGGCGGTGATTGCGCCTTGGGCCGCCCATCCTGCCACTTTGATCGGCAGCTATGGCCAGTCGGGGTTGGTTGTCCTGTTGGCAGGCACGCTGTGGCTCATCGCAAATCGACAACGCCTTGATGTGTGGATACCGGTTTCAGTGAGCTCCGGCACCATTGGCGTTGCCCTGCTCGCATCGTTCGTCATAGATGAAACTGCGACGATATATGGCTATGGGCCGCAAGGCGACGAGGCGACCGCGATCACCATTGTCCAGCCTAATATCGGCCAGGGCGACAAGTGGGACATGGAACAGCGCATCGTCAATTTTGAGCGCCTCGCGGGACTGAGCCGTCCGCCAGCGCCTGCGCCAAGGGGAGGGTCGGAGAGAGCGACCGGCCCCGCCAGCCCCCGCCTGCTCCTCTGGCCCGAAGCGGCGGTGCCTGACTATCTGGAGGATGGCACCCCCGCTGATTGGGCTATCGAGGAGCCAGCTCGTGTTCGCGCGCGCCTCGCTGCGCTGCTCGGCCCCGATGACCTGTTGCTCACGGGCGCGGTGCGGCTCGAATCGAACGTCGCGCGCAGCGACATCGCTGGCGCGCGCAACGCGGTGTTCACGCTCAATGCGCGAGGGCAATTGGGTCCGCGTTATGACAAGGCGCATCTGGTGCCATACGGCGAATATCTGCCGATGCGCTCGCTCCTCGAACCATTGGGGCTGTCGCGGCTGGCGCCGGGAGCGGTCGATTTTTGGCCAGGGCCGGGGGCGCGCACGCTCGATCTTGGCCGCTTTGGCAAGGCCGGTGTCCAAATTTGTTACGAGATTATTTTTTCCGGCCAGGTGGTCGACCGCGCCAATCGCCCCGATTTCATCTTCAACCCGTCGAACGACGCCTGGTTCGGCGGCTGGGGCCCGCCGCAACATTTGGCCCAAGCGCGGCTGCGCGCAATCGAAGAAGGGCTGCCGGTGGTGCGATCGACTCCAACGGGCATCAGCGCGATCATCGACGCCGATGGCCGCATCGTCGAAGCGCTGCCTATGCACGCCGCAGGGCGGATCGACGCTGCTCTGCCGCCGCCGCACGCGCCAACATTGTTCGCTCAGCTTGGCAATATCCTGCCACTGGCGTTCGCAGTTTTTCTTGTCGGCTTGGGCGTTGCTTTTGGCCGTAGGCGGGCCTAAGGCGCAGCCACATAAACTTTGCTTTATATGACACGAAAGCCTCACCCCCATGCGCACATCCTATCTTTTCACCTCTGAATCGGTTTCCGAAGGCCATCCGGACAAGGTCAGCGACCAGATTTCCGATTCGATCGTTGATTTGTTCCTGTCGAAAGATCCCGAAGCGCGGATCGCCTGCGAAACACTGACGACGACACAGCTGGTGGTGTTGGCGGGCGAGATTCGCGGCAAGGGAATCATGGATGAAGACGGAAATTGGGCTCCTGGTGTCCAGGATGAAGTCGAACGCACCGTGCGTAATACCGTTCGCGAAATTGGCTATGAACAAGACGGGTTCCACTGGAATACACTGACCTTCATGAACAATCTTCACCCGCAATCGGCGCATATCGCGCAGGGTGTCGATGCGGGCAGCAACAAGGATGAGGGCGCGGGCGATCAGGGGATCATGTTCGGCTATGCCACCGACGAAACCCCAGACCTGATGCCAGCCACGCTTTATTACAGCCACAAAATCCTCGAACGGATGGCGGCGGATCGGCACTCGGGCGCTGCACCCTTCCTTGAGCCAGATGCCAAGAGCCAGGTGACGCTGCGTTACGAGGGAAGCGTTCCAGTCGCCGCGACCGCGATCGTCGTTTCAACCCAGCACGCGGCTGGCTATGATGAGGGCGCGAACGAGGCTGCGCTCCACGCTTACGTGCGCGGCGTTATCGCCGATATATTGCCCGCAAATCTCCTCACCGAAACCGAATATCATATCAACCCGACGGGCAGTTTCGAGATCGGCGGGCCCGATGGCGACGCAGGGCTTACGGGCCGCAAGATCATCGTCGACACCTATGGCGGCGCGGCCCCGCACGGCGGTGGTGCATTCAGCGGTAAAGACCCCACGAAAGTGGACCGCTCAGCCGCCTATATCACGCGCTACCTAGCGAAAAATGTCGTCGCGGCCGGCCTTGCCACGCGCTGCACCATCCAGATCGCCTATGCCATTGGCGTCAGCAAGCCGCTGTCGCTCTATGTCGATACGCACGAGACCGGAACCGTTGGCGACGACGCCATTGAGGCGGCGATCATGGGCATCGGGCGGCTTGGCGGCCTGACCCCGCGCGCCATCCGCACCCACCTTGGCCTCAACAAGCCAATCTACCGCAAGACCGCAGCCTATGGTCATTTTGGCCAGGCGGCGTCGGGCGACTATTTCCCGTGGGAACGGATCGACCTGGTTGACGATTTGAAGGCGGCGCTGGGTTAGAGACTGAAGACGTACAAGGGGCCCGCTCGTCCCGAGTAGCTGCTGACCCTGAGCTTGTCGAAGGGGGAGCGGCGTATCGAAGGATGGTGCGGGCCAAATGCCCCGATACGCACACTGCCTCAGCCTGTGGCTTCGTCAGCACTCAGGGTGAACGGCGGCGGATCAGTCGCATTAAATAGGGACAGTCCCTATTTAATGCTCCCCTCGCCACGCTAAATAGGGACAGTCCCTATTTAATACTCCCCTCGCTACACCCTCACGCCACCTGGCGCATCACGCACAGGCCATTTTGCATATCGGCGGTAACCGCAGCGTTGCGCCCGCCCGCCTTGGCCTGATAGAGCGCCATATCAGCGCGGCGCAACACTTCGCGCAAATCGCCCCCCTCGACACGCATCGCCACACCGACGCTGGCGGTCACCCGCAATGTATCAAGCGGCTGCGGCCAGCAGATAGCGGCAATCGCCTCGCGCACCGCCATAGCCAGCATCGCGGCGGCCGGGGCGTTTTCGGCATGGATCAACGCGGCAAACTCCTCGCCGCCGATCCGCGCAACATCGCCGACCCCACCGAGCTTAGCCTGTAGCTCGCCCGCCACCGCTTTCAGCACCTCATCGCCGGCCGCGTGGCCGTGGCGATCGTTAATCAGTTTAAACTTGTCGAGGTCGACCATGATGATCGCGCCATAGCTGCGCCCCCCTGCCCTATCCTGTTCGATCCAGCGATCGAAAGCGCGGCGATTGCCCACTGCGGTCAAGCTATCGACACAACTTTCCGCATGATGTTTGGCAACAATGTCCATGCCGGTCGCCAGCATGATCGCCAGTGCGCTCAATATCCCCAGCACCGCGATGACGAGGTAGAATATCACCAGATATTGCGACCAGCCATAGACACTGCCTATCTCGCGGCTCTGTTCCAGCGAGAAAAACAGCGCAATTCTAACCGGATAGGTGACGACGGCGGCGCTCATCAACGCAAACAGCGCATTGTCTATCGCCTGCCGTTTAACCCGCCACAGCCCGGGTAGTGCCAGCATGATCAAAATCGGCACCGACACATTCATCAGCAAAATCCGCCCGATATAGTCCGGCGTGAAGTTCAGGAGATAAAAAAGCGTGGGAACGAACACGGCTGTCCACACGAGCAACGGGATACGAGGAAGGCGCAAATCGTGCCGCACAAGTACGGCGGTCAACAGGCAATACAGCGTCGCCCAATGCGCTGGAAGCGACAGCGCCCCCAACCCATAGGGCAGATATTCGCGCTGCGTATCAACGATGCTACCGACGCAGGCGATGGCAAAGCCCGCCGCTGCCCAGCGCGCGCTTTTCGTCCCCGCCGGATGCCAGCCAACCACCGCAAAAGCTGCGGCAAAAATGCCAAACAGCGTGGGAACGACCCAGAAAAAAGCGGCGGTAGTAAGCATAGCCGCTAACCCTAGCACCGCCGACCCAAGAAAGGGTTAAGACGGAGACAAGCGAAACTTTATTTCCAGCTCGCCAAGATACCGCC
>JBEBJX010000117.1:0-5159 GCA_040079655.1 Sphingopyxis sp.
CGGTGATGTGTACCGCCCTTGTATCTTTGGCCATTTGGCGCAACCGGCAGCCCAACACCTCACAGCAGGGTGACGAGCCTTAGCCCCCTATACCCCCGCTTCAACCAGCCAGTCGTGGAACAGCTTGACCGCCGGGCGTTTGAGCGCGCGCGGGCGGCACACGAACCAATAGCTATACGGGCTGTCGACGTCGAAATCGAACAGCCGCACCAGGCGGTCATCATGCGCATCCTCGAAATGGTGGCCATGCATGAAGGCCACGCCGACGCCCTGCGCCGCCGCTTCGAGCATCAGCGCGCCGCTGTCGAAATGGTCGATGCCGTGCGGTTCCAGCCACTCCATGCCGATGGCACTGAGCCATTCGGTGAAAGTGTCGGGCATTTCGCTGTGGATCAGCACCGTCATCCGTTGCAATTGCTCGGGAACGCTGATCCGGTCTAGCCCCTCGGCATATTTGGCGGCGGCGATGGGGTAAACCTTGTCGCGGTCGAGCCGCACCGCGTGGAGCGACGGGTCGATGTCTTTGGCCAGCGCGATTGCGACGTCGATGCCATCGCCTACCCGCGCCTCGCCATGGCCGCTGGTCTCAATGTCGATATGCAAATGCGGGTGGAGCGCGCGTAATTCGGGCAGGCGCGGGAACAGGCGCTGCTGGGCATAGAGCGGCAGGACGTTGAGGCGAAGGCGCAACTCATTGCGATTGCTTGCCGACCCATCGACCGCTTCGCGCACCGCATCGAGCGCCGGGCCAATCGCGGCGAATAACCGCTCGCCTGCCATATTCATCCGCATCGTGCGATGATCGCGGCTGAACAATGGCTCACCGATATGACGCTCAAGCGCTTGGATACGCCGCGACAATGCGGGCATTGATAGCGCCAGCTCCGCGGCAGCCGCCTTGATAGAGCCAACGCGCGCCACCACCATGAAGGCTTCAAGCCCGCTTAAAGAGGGGAGCCGCCGCATTACCTTATGCCCATGGTTTCGGCTGCGCCGCGAAGCCCGCGCCAGCCCCAGATCGAGAGGGCGAGGCAGATGACCCCGATGAGGACGAAGCTAAATTGTGGGTGCCAACTGTATAAAAGCACCCCGATGGCGGGCGCAAAGATATAGGCGGCACCGTTGATTGATGCGGTCTGCCCAGCAACTTGGCCCTGCAATCGGCGCGGCACTGATAGCGAGGCGCCGGCGGTAAAGCCAGGGCGGAACAAGCCAAAGCCGAACAGCGCGATGGCAAAGCCGGTGCTGATCGCCGACAGGCTATCGCCAACGCCGACCAGCAATGCACCAACGCCGCCCACAGTCGAGCCGACAATCACGGCGGTGCGCGGTTTGAGCGACAAGAGCGGGATCAGGCCCCATTGTGCGAGCAGGGTGGCGACCGCACCGACCAGCATGACGTGCCCGGTCGGTTCGGCGGCAAGGTCTGGCGTCGCCCGCAACCCCATCCGATCGAGGATGGCAAAGCCGATGACGCCGAACAGCATCGCCTGCGCATGGCCGCCAACCAGCCCGGCAATATTCCACGGCAAGATGCGCCTGTCGGTCCAGCCGATGCGTTCGGCTATTTTCTCATGCTCTTCGTCTTCATCCTCGCTGTCAATCGGCCCCGCGCCGCCGCCCGCTGTCGGATAGCTGCTTACTTTCCCACGAACATGAAAACGCGGTGCATCGTCGGGCAGCATCAGCCTGAGCGCGATCAAAACCGCAACGCCAATGGCCGCAAACACCAGCAACGGGCCCGCCAGGCCAACGCCGGGCAGGATGAACCACGGTGCGAGTGTCGGGCCGATAACGGTTCCAAGGCCGAACGAGGATGCGACCAGGCTCAATGCTTTGGTGCGCTCCGCCGCTTCGGTGCGTGACGCGACATAGGCCTGCACTGCGGGGGGCGCGGCCGAGCCAAACCCGCCGTAAAGGCTGCGGAACACCGCAAAGATGATGAAGGTCGCGCCGGCACTAATCAACCCCTCCAGCCCCGCCCACAGGGTAAGCCCGCACAACAGCATCGACGCGCTGAACCCGATAATGCCCAGCGCCATCAACGCCTTGCGGCCGCGTTTATCCGATTGCCGGGCCCACTGCGGCGCAGTCAATACCCACAACAGCGCCGACCAGGAGAATGCCAGGCTGATCCATACGTCGGCGATGCCGATCTTGGTGCCGAGCGCGGGGAGTATGGATTGCATCGCGGTGTTGCCCGCCGCCGCAACCAGCATGACCATGAACAGCACCGCCAGCCGCATATTGGGAATAGCTGCAGTGATTGGCGGTGCTTTTGGCATTGTCGGCTCGTGCCATAGACCTTTGCATGGCGCAATCCATGCGCTTGGCAATTCGTCTTGTTCGCACTATTGCACCGACAGATATTGTATGAGGTGACGCAAAAGTGGCGCGACGTTTTTTTGGCACAGATGGCATACGCGGCTTGACCAATCAGGCGCCGATTACGGCCGAAGTGGCGATGCGCGTCGGCATGGCGGCCGGTGCCCACTTCCTGCGTGGGGACCATAAGCACCGCGTCGTTGTCGGCAAGGATACGCGCTTGTCGGGCTATATGCTCGAAAATGCGATGGTCGCGGGCTTTACGGCTGTCGGCATGGACGTGGTGCAGGTTGGGCCGATGCCAACGCCTGCCGTGGCTATGCTCGCGCGCTCGATGCGCGCCGATCTGGGTGTGATGATCTCGGCCAGTCACAATCCGTTTGAAGATAATGGCATAAAATTATTTGGCCCCGATGGTTATAAATTATCCGATGCCGACGAGATGGCGATCGAGGGGTTGATTGAGAAGGCGCCGATTCTGGCCGATCCCTATAATATCGGGCGCGCGCGGCGGATCGAGGATGCGCGCGGGCGCTATATCCATGCGGTCAAGGCGAGCTTGCCCGAGCATATTCGGCTCGATGGCCTGAAAATCGTCATCGATTGTGCCAATGGCGCGGCTTATAACACGTCTCCGACAGCTTTGTGGGAATTAGGGGCGGAAGTGGTGGCTATCGGTGTCACTCCCAATGGCCGCAATATCAATGACGGTTGCGGCTCTACACATCCGCAATTGCTCCAGGAAACCGTGGTCGCCAGCGGTGCAGACATTGGCATTGCGCTCGATGGCGACGCCGACCGGCTGATCGTCGTTGACGAGGCGGGAACGATTATCGATGGCGATCAGATCATGGCGGCAATCGGTATCAGTTGGCATCGTGCCGGCTTGCTGCGCGGCGGCGGTATTGTGGCGACGGTGATGTCGAACTTGGGCCTCGAACGGCGTTTGGCCGAGGAAGGGCTGCGGCTGGAGCGCACCAAGGTTGGCGACCGTTATGTGCTGGAGGCGATGCGCAGCGGCGGGTATAATGTCGGTGGCGAGCAATCGGGGCATATGATCCTTACCGACCATGCGACCACGGGAGATGGCACGATTGCGGCGCTGCAATTGCTCGCCGCACTGATCGACAGCGGCAAGCTGGCAAGTGCATTCCTCAACCAATTTGATCCGGTGCCGCAATTGCTCAAAAATGTCCGCTATGCCAAGGGGCAAAGGCCGCTGGAGGCTGAGGCAGTTATGGCGGCGATCGCGCGCGGCGAGGCGGCGCTGGCGGGCAATGGGCGGCTGGTCATCCGCGCATCGGGCACCGAGCCACTCATCCGCGTGATGGCCGAGGGTGACGATGCGGCTCAAGTGACAGCGGTTGTGAATAATATCTGTGAAATAGTTGAAAAGGATACGGAAAATGCTTGAAATGCGGCCTGATTGCGAAAAATGTGGTGTCGATCTGCCGGCCGACCAGCCCGGCGCGTTCATATGCTCCTATGAATGCACATTTTGCGCGACCTGTTCGGACAAGCTCGAAGAGATGTGCCCCAATTGCGGCGGTGATTTGCTCGACCGGCCGATGCGCAGCCGCGCGATGCTGGCCAAAAACCCCGCTTCGACGGAGCGGAAATATAAGGGGTGACACTGGCCGTTAAGACCGCGCGCATCCTGATCATCGCCGGGTCGGACAGCGGCGGCGGTGCCGGCATCCAGGCCGACATCAAGACGGTGACGATGCTCGGCGGCCATGCGATGACCGCAATCACCGCCATCACCGCGCAGAACACGCTCGGCGTGCAGGCGGTGCATCTTGTGCCTACTGACGTAGTGATCGCGCAGATCGCCTCCTGTGTGGAGGACATTGGCGTTGACGCGATCAAGATCGGGGTGATCGGGTGCGCCGAGACTGCGCACGCGGTGGCCGATGAGCTGGTCGGCATCGGGGTGCCGCTGGTGCTCGACCCGGTGATGGTGGCGAGCAGCGGTGATGTGCTCGCCGACGCGGCGACGATTGCGGCGTTCGGGGCGTTGATGCGCCTTGCGACTTTAACAACACCCAACCTGCGCGAATTGGCGGCGCTGGGCGGCGAAGCGGCGGTGCTGGCCCATGGCTGTGCGCTGCTCATCAAGGGCGGGCACGCCGACGGTGATGTCATCACCGACAGGCTGATGAACGTCGATGGAGAGGTGGCCCGTTGGTCCGACCCGCGCATCGACACCACGAGCACCCACGGCACCGGATGCACACTGGCCAGCGCGATTGCGTGTGGGCTGGGGCAGGGGCTGGCGCTCATCCCCGCCATCGAACGCGCCCGCCTGTTTGTGCGGCTGGCGCTGCACGATGCACCCGGCTTGGGACAGGGCCATGGCCCGATGGCGCATCAATCCGTCCGCGAAGACGCGATGGTGCCAGGGCCATCGCTCAACCAGATTACCGTCGGATCCAGCGACTATGCGGCATCGGTTGCCTTTTATGCCAAGCTTGGCCTGACCCAGATCGTCGATAGCCCCAGTAATGGCTATGCGCGGTTTGAAGCGGCCAATGGCGTGACACTATCGATCCATGCTGGCGCGGCCTCAGCAACAACGACCGTGTATCTGGAACATCGCGCGCTCGACGCTTGGGTTGCACAGCTGCAATCAGGCGGGCTGGTTTTTGACCAATTGCCGCAAGATAGAAGCTTTGGTTGGCGCGAGGCGCGGTTGCTCGACCCAGCGGGGAACATGATCTGCCTGTATCATGCGGGCGAAAACCGCCGCTTTCCGCCGTGGCGGGTTGAGGCTTCATCATGGCCTTTCCCTATCGCAGGCGATAGCGGCCTGTGATCATCGGGGTGGATGAGGC
>JBEBJX010000118.1:0-5029 GCA_040079655.1 Sphingopyxis sp.
GCATTGGCGGACTGTCGGCGGGGTGGACATTGGCCGACGCGGGCTTTGATGATTTCACGCTGCTCGAGCTGGAGGATGAGGCAGGCGGCAATGCCCCGCCGGCTAATTTTCATAATCGGCCCATTCAGCCGCAAAGGTGCGCACCAGCGATTGATTGTCGAGCCGGTTCACCTGAACGGGGCGGCGCGCCATGTCGGGCGGAAAATCAAACAACCGCCTTTCTGTGGCTGCGTCAAGAAAGCGATTGTTGGGCAGAATGCGCGGGCTCGCCTGAAGCCCTTCTCCTAATCCGTCGAGCGATGCCAGCGTAAACCCCCACTCGCCAAAGCTGGGGACATAGGCATGGTAGGCGCGGGTCGTGAACCCCGCGGCCTCCATTGTCGTCGCCACGGTCCAAAATGCGCGCGGTGCCACCAATGGTGATGTGCTCTGCACCGCCACCACCCCGCCGGGGCGGAGCGCACGCGCCAGCTCGCGGTAAAAACTGTCGGTGTAAAGCTTGCCCACCGCGAAATCGACCGGATCGGGAAAATCGACAATGACAACGTCATATCGATCGCGAACGCCGCGTATCCAGCCAAAAGCGTCGGCATTGATGATGTGCATTTTCGGGTCGGTCAGCGCGCCGCGATTGAGCGCTGTCAGCATGCTGGATGACGCGAATAACCGCGTCACAGCAGGATCAAGGTCAACCAGGGTCAGATGCTCTACGCCTGGATGGCGCAAAACCTCGCGTGCAGCCAGCCCATCGCCACCACCGAGGATAAGGACGTTGGCGGGGCGCGCCACTCGCCCCATCGCCGGATGAACCAGCGCCTCGTGATAACGATATTCATCGCGCGACGAAAATTGCAGATTGCCATTGAGGTAAAGCCGCAAGTCGCCGCTCCCACGGGTCAAGGCAATCCGTTGATACGGCGTAGAAGCCGCATAGATGACATTTTCCTGATAGCCCGCATTTTCCGACCAGCGCTGTAGGCCATCGGCAAAGACCATCCCAACCAGCAACAATGCAGCAATAGCCGCAGCAATCAGCCTGTCAGCGAAATGAGCCCGGCGCGCAGGCATGAGCCACAACACCGCAATCGCCACCGCAATATTCATCAACCCGAACAAAAACCCGGTGCGCACCAGGCCAATTTGCGGCACCAGCAACAGCGGGAACAGCAGTGACGCGGCCAGCGCGCCAACATAATCAAACGTCAGCACCGTCGACACCGTTTCGCCAAAGCTATAGCGCCCGCGCATAATCCGCATCAACAGCGGGATTTCGAGGCCAACGAATGCGCCGATAAGGAAAACGATGCCGTAAAGCACAATGCGGAACGAGCCAACGAACGGAAACAGCATGAATAAAGCCGCCCCGCAGCAGCCGCCAATCAGCGCGATCAACATCTCGACCCGCACAAACAGGCCGAGCTCCCGGCCTTCAGCAACATAGCGCGAAACAAAGCTGCCGATGCCCATCGCGAACAAATAGGTGCCGATGACGGTCGAAAATTGGGTGACGCTGTCACCCAGCAAATAGCTGGCTATGGTGCTGGCGAGCAGTTCATATACCAGGCCGCATGTCGCAACGACAAAGACCGAAACCAGTAGCGCAATGACCAATGGTGTCGGGCGTTCATTCTCGTCAACTGGCCCGTCACCGATGGTCGGTTCATCCATGAATGGCGGCGGCAACGATGATGGCAAGCCCCAGCGCAAACAGGCCGGCAAATTGCGCCACCGCCACATTTTGATTTTCGCGGATTTCCTGCCACAATTTCCCTGGTGTCAGCATGTCGAACACAAGAAACCCCACCCCCAAGACGACGATGCCCATCAGGGCATAGATGAGTGCGTTGATGATTTGTGCTAAGCTAGTCATAGCTGTCCCTCCTATCTGAAAATTGGCCTATGTGCCATGTTACCTATTTATGCGTTGGGCCGTAAATGCCGCCCCCGCGAACATGCTGTGTTGTTGCGGCAAAGGGTGATGTGCCCATGATAGCCGCATAGACAAACCAGCTACTGATGCCAGCGGCCCAGACACCGTAAAGAATTGTCCCAAGCTTCATTCGTCATCCCCCCAGTCATTGTCGCCGCTGTTTGAGCTCGTCCATTTTTGTGACTTTATTCCGCGCCAGAACAGAAAGATCGGCGGGATCATGAGCAAGATCAGTGCCAGCACCAGATTCGAGAAAAACACGCCGCCCGAACTGACATCGGTCGTCACTGCGATGGTTCGCCCATAGTTGGATGACGACTGATAATTATGCGCCGATGCTTCGATTACCAGGTCATAGGTGCCCGCGGGCACGGCGGCAATCCTGGTTGATCCGCTCTCGCTGCCTTCGGTCCAGCTTCCGTCGCTATCATAGCCGCTATAGCGCTCAACCACGCCAGTGGTGTTGATCACCTCCTGCGTTGCGCGATTGACCAGCGTGATGTCCGTATCAATCCAGGCATTGTCGATGCCGGGCGAAGTGGTGGTGATCGAGACGCGCTGCGATCCGCTAAACTCCAGCGGCCCAAAATTGACCGTGGTTGCGGGGGCATCCATCGACAGATTATAGCTAAATCCTTGAGCGGAATTGCCGCCGAACGCAAACAGGATCATCACCAATATCATCGCAGCCAACGCGCCCGCGCCGATTTTACTATAGAACCAGGCGCGCGCCATGGGCCCATCTGGTGCCGCCGCCACAATGTCGCCTTGAGGCCCATCGGCAAAGGCGGATTGCCCGGTGTCTCCTGCACCACCAGTCGCGCTCGCATCGCTCTTGCCAAAGCCGCGCATTTCGCCGCGACCAATCGGCTCGGACACGGTCCAGCTCACTTCGTCGGCAACCGTCTCGCATGAGAGGCTGGCCCCACCGCTTTCATAATTGGCTAGGGCAGCATGATCGCCGACTTTTACCCGCCAGTAAAATTCGCCCACAACGCGGTCGACGACAGCATCCCATATATCGCCATCATGCTGAAAGTTGACCCCCGCATAGCTCGCGCTGCCACCGCTCAATTGCGGCAGGCTGGTCAGCATCGTGCCAAATGACCAGCCATCCTCGTCCTGCACCAGCCAGCGATAACCAATATAGGGGTTGAACAGCAGATATTCGTTCCAGCCCTCGCCCTCGATTGATCGGCGAACAGTGCCGACCATCTGATAATCATGACCCTTGACATGCCCGCGCGAGCCCAGCGGAATGGCGAGGTCTGCGACGGCTTGATTATGCCGTTCGATCAGCGCGACATCGGGGTTGGCGACGTCGAGCATGGACCCGCAATATTGGCAGGCGACGCTGACTGTATAGCCCGCCGCGCGAATCTCGACCGTTCCGCCGCAATTGGGGCAGGTGACCGCGCGGCTCGAAGATTGAGGGCCAGATTGCGGCGGCGCAGACGGAGGCGGAGCAGCTGTAGCAGGGGCCGCTTCCCATGGGCCAGGCGGGTCTTCGTCCATCATCCGTTGACCAATTCGGGCATGGCCCAACCCTCGATGGGGCGCAAATTATGCATCTTGAGATCAGCCAACGACACAGCATGACCAATATAAAAGGACGCGCCGTCCTCATCGCGCTGATAAGAGGCTATGTCAGTGCCTGTGCTCCGCAAATCCGCGCTTTCGATGGTCCAATCGGTGGCACAACGGAATGGCAATTCGCCCTCGCTCGCCAATATATGCGCCGATTTTATGTCGGTGACCCTATATTCAAACGCATCATCGCGCACGACCTCGCCCAGCCTTGGCGCCGCGCCATCGGCCCATGCCCGCAATTGTGGGTCGGCCATCGAGGCAATATCCACCTCCATGAGCAGCATGAAATCGCCCATAGCCTCGCCCAGCCAGGCATTGCTGCCATCATCATAAAGCGCCAACCATTCGTTCCACGAGCCGTTTTCCCAGCCCCAGCGGATCCGCCCGACGATGGTAAAGCCCATGCCGCCAGACATGCCCATTGACCCGATTTGAATGGGCGAGACGTCGAATGGCAGCACCGCCGCCTCGCCGATCCGTTCCAGCTGGTCGTCATGCCGCACCACCACAGATTGACAGCGATCACATATCTTCACCGGCAGCGCCGGCGACGTATAGGTAAGCGGATTGCCGCAATTGGGGCAGGAAACGCTCTGCATTGTCGATCAGCGAACCTGGCTGAGCAATTCGGCCTTCTTGGTGTCAAACTCTTCCTGGCTGATCGCGCCGATAGTCAGCAGCTTGTGCAGTTTTTCAACCTGTTCGAAAGGGTCTGCTGCCGGAGCAGGCGCCGCAGCAGCCACAGGAGCAGCAGGCGCTGCTTGCGGAGTCATCGCGCCTGCCATCGCCGCGCCCATCGCCACGCTCGCGCCCATGCCAACGCCAAGCCCTGCCAAGCCGCCTTCCTGATTGGCCGCATCGCCAATCGCTTCGGCGGTTTGGAATTTGGTATATTGGTCGAGATTGCCCAGAACGCGCATCGAGCTCGCTTTGTCGAGATATTCCTGCACATTTTCTGGCAAGGACACGCTCTCGATAAAGAAGGACGGGACCGTCAATCCCCACTGTGCGAATTGTTTCGACACTTCGCCCTTAAGCACGTCCGACATTAATTGCTGGTTCGCAGCAAGGTCCAGAAAGGCGTGTTGCGACCCGCCAAGCGCGCTTGCAATCGCGGTCGAAATGGCGGTGCGCAATTGCGGCTCAACGTCGCCCGCCCGCGTTTTTTCGGTGGTGCCAACGATGGTCGCCATGAATTTGGCGACATCCTCAACGCGAAAGCTATAGCCGCCGAACGCGCGGATACGAATAGCACCAAACTCTTTATCGCGCACCGTGATCGGCTGCGGTGTGCCCCATTTCTGGTTGATCTGTTCCTTGTGGCTGAAAAACACCACGTCCGATTTGAACGGCGATTTGAACGCCTTGTCCCAATTCATGATCGCGGTCAGCACGGGCAAGGTCTGTGTGTCGAGCGTGTACATGCCAGCGGTGAAAATGTCGGCAATCTTGCCTTCGTTAAAAAAGGCCGCAACCTGACCCTCGCGCACGGTCAGCACAGCGCCATTT
>JBEBJX010000119.1:0-4960 GCA_040079655.1 Sphingopyxis sp.
ATCGCAGGGTTACGCCATACTGGCAGACCCCACCCCAACCCGCCGAACGACACAAATGTCCGGGGAACATTTGTGGGAGACCCTGAAGGGGAGGGGCTTTTAGAACCATCCCAGTCATCAAAAATACCCCTCCTGCTTTTTCATTTCCATCGACGCATCGCCGCCATCCTTGTCGATCAGGCGGCCCTGCCGTTCGGACGTGGTGGTCAGCAGCATTTCCTGAATCACCTGGCTGAGGCTCGTCGCCGTGCTTTCCACCGCACCGGTCAGCGGATAACAGCCCAATGTCCGAAAACGGATGCTGCGCATCATCGACACCTCGCCCTCGCGCAGCTTGAACCGCTCGTCATCGACCATCAGCAACAGTCCGTCGCGCTCCACCGTCGGGCGGGCTGCGGCGAAATAGAGCGGAACAATCTCGATCCCTTCGCGCAATATATATTGCCAGATGTCGAGCTCGGTCCAGTTCGACAACGGAAACACCCGGAGGCTTTCGCCTTTAGCCCTCCTCGCATTATAGAGGTTCCACAGTTCGGGCCGCTGGTTTTTCGGGTCCCAGCGATGGTTGGCGCTGCGAAAACTGAACACCCGCTCTTTCGCACGGCTTTTTTCCTCGTCGCGCCGCGCCCCGCCAAACGCCGCATCAAAACCATGGTGGTCCAGCGCCTGTTTCAACCCTTCGGTTTTCCACATGTCGGTGTGGAGCGCGCCATGATCAAACGGGTTGATCCCGCGCGCCATGGCTTCGGGGTTTTGATAGATGAGCAGCTCCATCCCCGCTTCATCCGCCGCCTTTTCGCGCAGTGCATACATCGCGCGAAATTTCCAGGTCGTGTCAACGTGGAGCAGCGGGAATGGCGGCGGTGCCGGGTAAAACGCCTTTTTCGCCAGGTGCAGCATCACCGCGCTGTCCTTGCCCATGCTATACAGCATCACTGGGCGCTCCGCCTCTGCCACCACTTCGCGCATGATGTGGATGGCCTCAGCCTCCAAGCGGTCAAGGTGGGTTAATAAGGGCGGCGGCGCGGTCATCCCCGTCCCTTAGCGCGACCACCCCCCTTTGGCGAGACACGACCGCTAGGCGCGAGCAAAGCGCAGCTTTAGGGGGTGGCTACTCCAGCGAGAACGCCACCGATGTCACCACGCGCACCCGTTTATCCGGTGTGTCGCTAACGCCATAACTATCGCTCTCGCCGCCGTCGCGCGCGCTTATCTCGAACAGCCCCTGTGATGCGCTGCGGATTTGCCCGACGCTGGTGCCGCTATCATTGGCGAATTGTTCTGCCGATGCGCGGGCATTACGCGTCGCTTCGGCGATCATCGCCGGCTTGATGTCGTTAAGCTTGGTAAAGCTATACTGCATCGTTGACCCCTCGCTAAGCGCGACCCCGCGCCGCACCAAGTCAAACTGCCGTGCCACCGCGCGTTGTGCCCGCGCGATGTCGGTGGTGCGAAATTGCATCCGCTGTGACACGGTGAATGTCGGCACGCCATCGTTGACAAAGCTGCTGACGCTGACCCCTGCTGGTGCGAGCGCATTGGCGGGGAAGCCAAGCTCGCGGAAATATGCGATGATCGATGCCGTATCGGCCTCGGCCGCGCCTTGCGCCGACGCGAGGTCGCTCGCATTGGCGCTATAGGATAATGTCCAGGTGGCCAGGTCAGCGCGCACGTCGCGCTCGGCCAGGCCGCGCACGGTGACCGTTCGTTCGGCCTCCTTCATCCGCACCAGCCCCGACCCCGCGAACCAGCCGCCGAGCATGATGCCCAGCGCCCCAATTGCGGTGGCGGCCAGCAACACCCGGTTGCGATCCGCCATCCAGCCGGTCCAGCGGCTGCGCTCACTCTCGATTTCCTGATCCGACATGGTTGTTCCCTTCCGCCTCGATTTGGTTCAATATGCGCCCGCGATCAACGATATGCCAGTGCCACGCACAGTCTGTATCTGCGATGAACCGTTTTTTTCTGTCGATGAATTGAGTGAAAACCTTATGCCCTTGGAAATCGTCCGTATCCCCGCCCTCACCGACAATTACATCTGGCTGGTCCATGACGCGACGAGCGGAGAAACGATGGTCGTTGATCCGGCCGAGGCCGCGCCGGTGCTCAGCGAGGCAGAGACACGCGGCTGGCGCATCACCCAGATATGGAACACCCATTGGCACCCCGACCATGTCGGCGGTAATGAGGCGATCAAGGCGTCGGTCGAAGCCCAAGGGGGCGCATGCAAAATCACCGGCCCGGCAAACGAAAATTACCCGATCCCCGGCATCGACCATAGCGTGGCCGAGGACGACACGGTGACGCTGGGCACCATCACCGCCACCGTCATCGACGTGCCCGCGCACACCGCCGGCCACATCGCCTATCATTTGCCCAGCGAAGAAGCGCTGTTCGTTGGCGACACGCTGTTCGCCATGGGCTGCGGACGATTGTTCGAAGGGACGGCGGCGCAAATGTTCGCCAATATGCGCAAGCTCGAGGCTCTGCCAGCGGCCACGCGCGTCTATTGCGCGCATGAATATACCCAGAGCAACGGCCGCTATGCGCTTGTTGCCGAGCCGGACAATGCGGCGCTGATCGCGCGGATGGCGGAGGTTGACGCTTGCCGAGCACGCGGCGAGCCGACTGTACCGACCACCATCGGTATGGAGCGCGCGACCAACCCGTTCATGCGCGCCGCCACGGTTGAGCAGCTCGCCGAACGCCGCGCCGCCAAGGATGCGTTTTGAGGGGGCGTATCTTAGAGAGAGGTATCGCCAATTCTGCATATCCGTTCATCTTAGGTTATTGTAAGGGGGCGCACTCTGCCCCGGATTGCGTAACAGGAGGTTGCCATGTCTCGCCGCTTAACGTCCCACCGTTTAACGCCCCGTAGCTTAACCACATTGGCGTTGATCGTCGTAGCGCCCTTTGCGCTCGCCGCCTGCGCCGCATCATCGCCGCGCGCCAATGCCGATGCGCTGACCCCCGATCAACTGGCGCTGCTCGACCGTCATCTGGGTGGCAAGGTTGCTGGCGAGGCCGTGTCGTGCCTTCCGGGTCACACTGCGGCCGCCAACTCGATCCGCGTCAGCGACAATATCCTGCTCTACCGCGTGTCGGGCAATCTGGTTTACAAAAACGAGCTGCGCGATGGTTGCCCCGGCCTGGCGCGGGACAGCGACATCATGGTCAGCCGCCAATATGGCAGCGGGCCGTGTCGCGGCGACATCATCCACCTGGTGGACCGCACCAGCGGCATTGGTGGCGCAAGCTGTGTGCTGGGTGAGTTTGTGCCCTATCGCACACCGCGCTAAGCAGTTGCGCGACAGATGGGGCGTTTTCACGCGATACCGTTCTTTCTGGGCGTTACACTGATCGCGGCGACATATGTTTCGCACGCACAGGTAGCAGAAACGCTACCGCCAGATCGGCAGGCCGCGCTTAATCGGTTGATTGGCCACCTCAGCCAGCGTGAAACAGGGCAATGCATTCACCGCCGCAGGATCAGGCAAGTCATGGTCATCAGCGATAACCGCATCCTGTTTCGGGCCTCGCGCAATCTGGTCTATGATGCCCGCCTCGGCAACGGTTGCGATGGACTAACCCGCTCTCCCTATGAGCCACTTATTAGCCACAGCCGAAGCCTCTTCTGCTCTGGCGATACAGTCGAAGTGGCTGATGTCGGCCGCAATGGCAGTTGCACCATCACCAGCATCAGCATCTGGCAACCGGGCTAACCGACCCCCTACCCCCGATACATCGCGGCAATCCGATCGGCGTATAGCTGGTTCAGCACATGCCGCCGGATTTTGAGTGACGGGGTCATCTGCTCATTCTCTATCGTGAACGGCTCATCGGCAAAGTCGAACTTGCGCACCCGTTCGATCACCGACAGCCCCTCGTTCACACGGTCGACCGCAACCCGCACCGCGCTGCGAAATTTGTCATGTTCTTTGAGGAGCGTCATATCCTTTGGCAGGCCAGCGGCCTCAGCCCATTCTTGGGCCCACTCGGGGTCGGGAACGATGATGGCGACGATGTTCGGGCGCTTATCGCCATGAACCATCGCTTGGCTGATTTCTGGCTGGAGCGTCAACATCCCCTCCACCCGTTGCGGCGAGACATTGTCGCCCTTGTCATTGACGATGATGTCCTTTTTGCGGTCGGTGATGACCAGCCGCCCGGCATCGTCGAAATGGCCGATGTCGCCGGTGTGCAGCCAACCATCGATCAACACCCGCGCGCTCTCAGCCTCGTTACGCCAATAGCCGTGCATCACCAGCTCGCCGCGCACGCAAATCTCGCCGTCATCGGCAATCCGCACCTCGGTGTTTTTGACCGGAGGGCCGACGGTATCCATCTTCAATCCCGCCGATGGTCGGTTGCACGCGATAATGGGCCCTGACTCTGTCTGGCCATAGCCTTGGAGCAAATTGATGCCGAGAGAATAGAAAAAGATGCCGATTTCTGGGTTGAGCGGCGCGCCGCCAGACACCAGCGCCTTCATCCGTCCGCCGAACCGCGCCTGGATTTTGGGGCGCAGGGTCTTGTTGACGAGCGCGTTCATCGGCCGATCATAGAGCCTCTTTCGCCCGCTATAGTCCTTGGCGCCGATCCTGAGCGCTTGACGGAGCAGGAAATTCGCCGCCCTCCCCTGTTTCTCCACCGCTTTCAGCATCCGTGCGCGGATCACCTCGAACAGGCGCGGCACCACAACCATGATCGTCGGGCGTGTTTCCTCCATATTCGAGACCAGTTTTTCAAGCCCCTCAGCATAATAGATTTGCGCACCCATGATGAGCGGCAGAAACTGCCCACCGCTATGCTCATAGGCGTGGCTGAGCGGCAGAAAGGAGAGAAACACCTCATCCTCTATCCCGAAATCTTCATCAACAATCGCCGCTGCGCCCTCGACATTATGGAGGATCGCCCCGTGGTGCTGCATAACCCCGCGCGGCGCCCCGCCCGTCCCCGA
>JBEBJX010000120.1:0-4810 GCA_040079655.1 Sphingopyxis sp.
TGCCACCCGTGGCCAATGCCGATGACACCGATGGCGGTTATCTGGTCGGTGCAGGTGCGGACATTGCGGTCAGCGATCGCGTTGGCCTGCGTCTCGCGGTTGATACCATTCAGTTCGACAGCGTGCGCGCGACTGCGGGCGTGACCTTTCACTTCTGAGCGTTTCAGTCCTCTGAGCAGAGCGGGGCGGTGCAGCGATGCGCCGCCCCTTTGTTATGCGCCACTGTTAAGCCGTGTCAGTCCGCGTAATCATGCACCAGAACATACATCATCCGCCGCCCATCCATCAACGATCGCACATGCATCCGCTCATTGAGGCCGTGGGCGCGGCTGCCCTCGGCGGTTCCGAAAAATCCGGTGAGGCCATAGGTTGGGATGCCCGCCGGGGTCAGGAACGCGCCATCGGTCCCGCCCGTCGCCATCAATGGCACAAAGGGAACGCCGGGGAATATCTGCTGTGCCGCGCTGCGCGCCGGGCCCATGATCGCCTCGGTCAGCGGCGGCGGGGCAGAGGCTGCGCTGCGGGTTTCGAGCGTAGTAACACTGACCTGCGGGTCGTTCACAATCCCGACCAATGCCTGGCGGATCGTCTCTACCGACGTGCCGGGAAAGATGCGGCAATTGATGTTGGCGCGCACCCGCTGTGGCAAGGCGTTGGTCGCATGGCCGCCCTCGATCATCGTCGCCACACAGGTGGTGCGCATGGCGCCGTTCCAGCCCGGGTTGGCGGCAGAAACGCTGTCGGCGGCGGCGCTGTCAGCGGGGTTGGCTGAGAAAGCCGCCATCGCCTGTCCCACATCGCCGGGCGTCAGCCGCGCCATGGCGGCAAAATAGCCGCGTGTCGCCTCGTTCGTCTCATAGGCGAAATCATGCGCGCCGATGCGGGTCAAAGCGCCCGCGATGCGGGTGATCGCATTGTCGCGCACGGGCCGCGAGCTATGCCCGCCGGGGTTGGTAACCTCGATCCGGTAATTTTGCGGGAACTTTTCGCCTGCCTGGATGTTGAGCATCACGCGCGTGCCATCATCGCGCATCAGCCCGCCCGCGCCCTCGTTCAATGCGAAACCGGCGTTGATCAGGTCGCGGTGCTGCGCGACAAGATATTCCGCGCCGTTGAACGCACCCGCCGTTTCCTCACCACAGGTCAGAGCCATTTTGATGGTGCGGCGCGGGCGGAACCCTTCTTGGCGCATCCGCATCATCAAATCGACCCAGACGGCGGCCTGTGCCTTGTCATCGGCCGATCCGCGCGCATAGAAATAGCCATCCTCTTCGACCAGCGTAAACGGATCGCGTTCCCAATCGGCGCGGTTGGCCTCGACCACGTCGATATGCGCCAGCAGCAGCATCGGTTCGATGCTGGCGTCGCTGCCCGGCAAGATCGCCACCAGATTGCCCTCGCGCGGGTGATCGGGCTCGACAATCATATGGAGGTCGGTGTCGGGATAGCCAGCGCTGCGCAGCCGTGCCGCCATCCGTTCTGCGGCCAGCGTGCAGCTACCGACCGACAGCGTGGTATTGGTTTCGACCAGCTCGCGATATACTTCGCGAAATTGCGCCTCGCCCGCTGCGGGATCGGCGGCAGCTTGGGCCGATGCTGGTGCACACAGCAAAGCGGCGACCAATGCTGAGCCGGATATTGCGCAACGGATAGTTTCGTTCATGATATTCTCTCCCCCATTTCAGTATATTACATCATCATCGCGTAATAGAGCCATGATTGCAAATCGCTTTCGGGCATCTCAACTCGACAAAGGTGGGGCAGGGCCGCTAGGCGTATAAGCCATATGACCACACGATTTGCCTTTGCCATCCATGCCACAGACGGCGCCGCGCGCAGCGGCACCATATCCATGCAGCGCGGCGATATTCGCACCCCCGCTTTCATGCCGGTCGGCACCGCGGCGACGGTCAAGGGGATGCGCCCTGCCGAAGTGCGCAGCGCCGGGGCCGATATTATCCTTGGCAACACCTATCATTTGATGCTGCGCCCGGGCGCGGAACGGATGGCTCGGCTCGGCGGCCTGCATGCCTTCATGGGCTGGGATCGCCCGATTTTGACCGATAGCGGTGGCTATCAGGTGATGAGTCTGTCGGCGCTGACCAAACAGAGTGAGGAGGGCGTTGCCTTCAAATCGCACCTCGATGGTTCACGCCATATGCTGACTCCCGAACGATCGATGGAAATCCAGCGCCTGCTGGGCAGCGACATCGTGATGGCGTTCGACGAATGCCCACCCGGCGGCTGTGATGCGCAGCGTGCAGAGGAGAGCATGCGTCGTTCAATGCGCTGGGCCAAGCGTTCGTGCGATGCCTTTGACGCAGGCGGCGACCATGCGGCGCGCGCCGCGCTGTTTGGTATTCAACAAGGCTCGCTTGACGAGGGACTGCGCCGCACAAGCGCCGATGCGCTCACCGACATCGGTTTCGACGGCTATGCCATTGGCGGGCTTGCGGTGGGCGAGGGGCAGGCGGCGATGTTCGCCTGCCTCGATTATGCGCCCGCACAGCTTCCCGCCGACCGGCCACGTTATCTGATGGGGGTCGGCAAGCCCGACGACCTGGTCGGCGCGGTGCTGCGCGGCGTTGATATGTTCGATTGCGTATTGCCGACGCGCTCTGGCCGCAATGGGCAGGCGTTCACCTGGGGCGGGCCGCTTAACATCCGCAACGCCCAATATGCCGAGGACCAGGGGCCGCTTGACCCGCGCTGCGACTGCCCAGTGTGCAGCACATGGAGCCGCGCCTATATCCACCATCTTGTGCGATCAGGCGAAATGCTTGGCGCGATGCTGATGACCCAGCACAATCTCCATTTCTATCAGGCGCTGATGGCGGCGATGCGCAGCGCGATTGGCGCGGGGCGGATGAGCGCTTTTGCGGCGGATTTTCGGCGGGAGTATCTGGGATGATGGAGCGGCAGTGAAAGGCGCCCTGACCCGCGCCGCTACCAACAGCCCGTTCCTCAGCGGGCTGATCGAGCGGCATCCGGAGCTGGTGGCCCAGCTCGAGGCGGGCGATTGTGACGGTGCACTTGCCGCCGCGCTCACCGCCCAAGTCGAAAGTGATATCGTTGCTAGCATCCGCAAACAGCGCCAAGGCGTAGCCCTCGTCACCGCCATCGCCGATCTTGCGGGTGCGTGGGATTTGACCCGCGTTACTCACACACTCTCCGATTTCGCCGATGAGGCCTGTGACGCGGCGCTGGGCGCGGCCTATGCGGAGCGTGCGCCGGGCGAGCCTGTCGCTGGCCTTGCGGTGATAGCGCTCGGCAAATTGGGCAGCCATGAGCTGAATTATTCGTCGGACATCGACCCGATTTTGATCTTTGACCCTGCCACTTTGCCGCGCCGCCAGCGTGATGACCCGGGCGAGGCGGCGGTGCGAATTGCGCGGCGCTGGGTCGAGATACTCTCGCAGCGGACCGGTGATGGCCATGTGCTTCGCGTTGATTTGCGGCTGCGCCCGACACCCGAAGTGACACCGATCGTGCTACCGATTGATGCAGCCATCTCCTATTATGAATCTCAAGCACTGGCTTGGGAGCAAGCGGCATTCATCCGCGCGCGGGCCAGCGCGGGCGACAAGGCGCTGGGGTGCTATTTCCTTGATGCCATCCAGCCATTCATCTGGCGGCGGAGCATGGATTTTGGGCAGATCAGGCGGATTCGTGATATTAGCCAACGCATCCGCAGCGCCTATGCCGGTGGTCAGGCGTTCGGGCCCGGCTTTGACCTCAAGCGCGGGCGCGGCGGCATCCGCGAGGTCGAATTTTTCGCACAGGTGCAACAGCTGATCCATGGTGGCCGCGATACGGCGCTGAGGGCACCCGACACGCGCGATGCCCTGGCTGCGCTCGCCTCGGCGGGGCATGTGACACGCTCTGTCGCCGAGAATATGGCGCAGCATTACACGGTTTTACGCACCATCGAGCATAGATTGCAGATGATTGCCGACCTGCAAACCCACAGCCTGCCGCGCGATTTGGCCGCGCTCGATGCCGTTGCCAGGTTGGATGGCATGCAAGATGGCGCTGCGCTTATCGCCATACTTGCGCCAGTTATAACCGAGGTCGGCGCGGCCTTTGATACGCTTATCGGCAATGGGGGTGAGGGCGAACAAGGCGGGATCGCGCATTGGCCGCGTGATGCAGCAGCGCTGTCGGAGATGGCCCATGCGTCGGGCTTTGCTGATGGTGACGCGGTCGTGCGGCGCATAGAAGAATGGCGCAGCGGAACCCTGCGCGTTTTGCGAAGCGCAGCGGCACAAGAAGCGCTCGAAGCCGTTTTGCCTCCATTGATGCATAAAATCGGGCTAGCGAACGCACCTGACAAGGTTTTGAATCAGTTTGATCAATTGATTAGCGGCATGCCTAGCGCGATCAATTTTTTCAACCTGTTGGCCGCGCGCCTGCAATTGCTGCAGATATTGGTGGCTGTGCTTGGCCACGCGCCGACTTTGGCTGAGGAGCTGGCAACGCGACCAGAATTGATTGAAGGCCTGATCGACGCGAGTGTTTTTAACGTCACGCCACCCCCGTCATCGCTTGCCGCAGCCATGGCGGCGGGGCCGATTGATGATATGGAACGACAGCTGGATCATGTGCGCCGCGTGGTCGGGGACTATCGTTTTGCTTATGGTGTGCAATTGGTCGAAGGGGTCGCTGACCCGCTTGTGATCGCGCGTGGATATGCGGATTTGGCTGATGCCGCGCTGGAAAGCCTGACAAGCGCGACGGTGCGCAATTTTGAGCGCGCTCATGGCCGCATTGCTGATGGTGAGTTGCTGGTGCTGGCATTGGGACGTCTGGG
>JBEBJX010000121.1:0-4803 GCA_040079655.1 Sphingopyxis sp.
CCTTCACGAGGCCTTGAAAGTACGAGGTCTCGCCCTGGTGCACGCGGCCCTGGGCGACGCATGCACGCACCTGCCGGATGGCCACCACCTCGCCGGCGCGCACACAGCCTTGGCGCGCTCAATCGATCGGGCGGTGGCGCAAGGGGCGCGGGTCGTGCTGGTGGTCGCGGGCAAGGCGCGCGGGGTGGGCGAGGCACCGCGCGGGGCGATCCGTCGCGAACTGGCGGCATGGCTGGCGCACAGCCCGCACGCGGGCCGCATTCTTGCCGTCAGGAACGCCCACCCGCGCCACGGCGGCGCAGGGGCGGTGTATATTCTGCTCAGGAAGCCAAAGCCCGCGATATGACCCCGCGATAAATGGCGACCAGCGCGTTGAGATCGTCGATCGCCACCGCCTCGTCGCGCTTGTGCATCGTCGCGTTGACCAGGCCGAACTCGAGGATCGGGGCCAGCACATGGAGGAACCGCGCGTCAGACGTGCCCCCCGTGGTCGATTGCTCACAAGCAATCCCCGTCACTTCGCGCGATGCCTCGGCCACCATGTCCGCCCATGGCCCGGGGCGGGTGCGAAATGCCTCGCCCGAAATCAGCGGGGTGACGGTGGCGGCGGGGTCTTCATCGTGAACCAGCGCGGTGATCCGTGTCGCCAGCGCTTGCCCTTCTTGCAGATCGTTGAAGCGGATGGAGAGCCGCGCCTCGGCCTTGGCCGGGATGACGTTGGTCGCTTTATTCCCGACATCGATGGTGGTGATTTCGATGTTCGAAGCCTGGAAAAAATCATTACCCGCATCAAGCACAATAGCGTCGATGCGGGTGAGGATTCGCAGCAGGCGCGGGATTGGGTTGTCGGCGCGTGCGGGGTAGGCGACATGCCCCTCGCGCCCCGGCACCGTGATCCAGATATTGACGCTACCGCGCCGCCCGACCTTCATCGTATCACCCAGCCGGTTGGTCGATGACGGCTCGCCGACCAATATCATGTCGGGGGTGATATTGCGCTTTGCCATATGTTCCATCAGCGAGCGGGTGCCGTGGATCGCCGGGCCTTCTTCGTCGCCGGTGATGATGAGACTGAGCGTCCCCGCGTCCTGCGGCGTTGCCGCTGCCGCCGCGATGAAGGCGGCGACCGCGCCCTTCATATCGACCGCGCCGCGTCCATATAGCAGGCCGCCCGCAATACGCGGGGCAAAGGCATCGTGGCTCCACCCTTCGCCCACGGGCACGACATCGACATGTCCGGCAAAGGCCAAATGCCGCCCACCGTGCGCACCCTGTCTTGGCCGCCGTACCGCCAGCATATTTTCAACCGGGCCATCGGGGGCGTCGGCACCATCAATGAAGCGTTCGACGCAAAAACCCAGTGGTTCGAGTATGCTCTGGAGCAGATCGAACACCGCGCCCGTGGCTGGCGATACGCTGGGCGCTGCAATAAGCGATTGGGTGAGGGTGACAACATCAATGGGGGACAGGCTGGCCATATTTCATGGCTAGCCCAGCGGGGAAGCGTTGAAAAGGGGCCTGTTAATTTGGAGCACGACAAAGTGAAATAAAGCTGCTATGGCGACGTATCGGAAAGCTATGCGCCCGACTTTCGTTACTTGTCGTTCGGGTTGGGCGTCGTTTTCGAAATCCTTATAACTAACCCAAAACCGCTTGTCAGTTTGTTTGAATTGGCGGGCGGCACTACCCTAAAGGATATAATCATGCCAATTGGCACAGTTAAATTTTTCAATGCAGACAAGGGCTATGGCTTCATCGCTCCTGAAGATGGCGGCAACGACGCCTTTGTTCATATCAGCGCTGTAGAAGCCGCTGGGATGAGCACATTGAAGCAAGATCAGCGCGTCAGCTATGAGCTGGCTGCTGATAAGCGCGGCAAAATGGCAGCAACCAATCTGCGCGCCGAATAATCACGCCTTCACCCGATGGCATGGGGCGTTCCTGTGTCATCGGGGTTGCGGCTCGCGCGGTGAGCGGCTAGCTTTGGGTTATGCCTAAGCTTGACCTCGACGCGATAGAGCCAACCAACGCCACCGGCTATTTTGCGCCCTATGACCGCGAGGTTGCGGGGCGCTGGTATCGCAAGCTGATGGGCCCGGCGGGCCTTAGCGATTTTGGCGCAAGCCACTGCACGCTCAAGCCAGGCGCATGGTCGGCGCAGCGTCACTGGCATGCCGAAGAAGACGAACTGGTCGTTATCCTCAGCGGCGAGGCGATGCTGGTCGACAACCATGGCCGCACGCCGATGGTTGCTGGCGACATCGCGGCCTTCCCCAAGGGCGATGGCAACGGCCACCATTTCATCAACGAATCAGACGCGGACTGCGTGCTGCTCGCTATCGGCAAGCTCGCGCTGTCCGACTGCCATTATCCTGACATCGATATGCATTTATTTGCGGGCGCTGGTCGGCAAAAACGCAAGGACGGCAGCGACGCCTAAAGCCGATGGCACTTCACGCAGTCATGCCAGCCCAAACACTGTGCTCCGGCGAAGGCCGGAGCGTTGGCCGATAGGCGACGTGCAGACCGCCACCGCTCCGCATCAAGTGCGGAGCACGCTATGGTTCTAACCCTAACTCTCCACCGCTTCCAGCACAGCGGCGCGCAGCTCGGCGATACCAAAGCCGGTTTCCGCCGCCGTGGCGAGCACATTGGGGTGTGCGGCGGGGCGTTTGCGGATCGCGTCGGCAACCGTCAGGCGGGTAATCTCCAGCTCTGTCGGCTTGACCTTGTCGCCCTTGGTCAGCACGACATGGTAACTCACCGCAGCCGCGTCGAGCATGTCGAGCACTTCGCCGTCAACCGGTTTGAGGCCATGCCGCGCATCGATTAACACCAGCGTGCGTTTCAGCACCTGCCGCCCGCGTAGATAATCATTGATGAGAAAGCGCCATTTTTTGACCACATCCTTGGGCGCGGTGGCAAAGCCGTATCCCGGCATATCAACGAGCCGAAAGCTAAGCGGATCGCCGACCTCGAAAAAGTTCAGCTCCTGCGTCCGGCCCGGTGTGTTCGACGCGCGGGCCAGCGCCTTGCGCCCGGTCAGCGCGTTGAGCAGCGTTGACTTGCCGACATTCGAGCGCCCGGCAAAGGCGATTTCTGGCACCGATGCTTCGGGAAGAAATTCGAGCTTGGGCGCAGACAGCAGGAAATCGACGCGGCCCGAAAACAGTTTTCGTGCGCGTTCGACACGATCGGCCTGTTCGTCTTCTTCTTGCGGGGTCACTTAACAGCCCCCATCACTTGACTGCCATCGCCTGCTTCATCGCGGGATAGCGCGAATAGAGCAGCCGCTGCTGGCTCATCGTCAACACGTTATTGGTGATCCAGTAGAGCAGCAATCCGGCCGCGAACGGTGCCATGATGAACATCAACATCCACGGCATGATCGCAAACACCTGTTGCTGCACCGGGTCGGCGGCGGGCGGGTTGAGGCGGAATTGCGCCCACATGCTGATGCCCAGCAACACCGCGAGCACGCCAAGCCCGAGGAAGGCAGGGATGGGCACGTCCCATAGCGCGCCCAATGTGACGAGGCTGGCCGGATCGGGCGCGGAGAGATCGCGGATCCACAGGATGAACGGCTGGTGCCGCATTTCCACCGTCAGCATCAGGCATTTATACAGCGAATAAAAGATCGGGATTTGCACGAGGATGGGCAGGCATCCGGCGAGCGGGTTGATCTTCTCGGTCTTATAGAGCGCCATCATTTCCTGTTGCAGGCGCGGTTTGTCGTCGGCGTATTTTTCCTGCAACGCTTTCAGCTTGGGCTGGACGACACGCATCTGCGCCATGCTGGCAAATTGTTTTTGCGCAATCGGGAACATGACGAGGCGGATCAGCAGCGTCAGCGCCATGATCGCAAAGCCGAAATTCTTGAGCAGCCCGAATATACCGTCGAGCAGATAGAAGATCGGCTTGGCGATGAACCAGAACCAGCCCCAATCGGTCGCGCGGTCGAGATAGGGGATGCTGGGCGCACCAGTCGCGCCTTCGGTATAGGCGTCGAGCAGCGCGGTTTCCTTGGCGCCTGCAAAGATGCGGGTGGTGGTGGTGCGCGCTTGCCCTGAACCGAGCACGGCTTCGGTGTCGGCATAATCGGCCTGATAGAGGCTGCCTGCGCCCTTGCGGAAACTGGTAGCAACATTGGCCGATTGATCGGGGATGATCGCGCCGAGCCAGAATTGATCGGTAAAGCCGAGCCAGCCGCCGCGCGTCGCGTTGGTCAATGCAGCGCCCGGCGCTTCGTCGATCTCGTCCTGGTCAAACCAGGTGGCGGTGCCGCCGAACACCCCCATCGCGCCGGTATTGATCGTCCAGCTGTCGGGGTCTGGCGAGGGCGCGCGGGCGCGGGTGAGGTAGCTGTATGGTTTGACCGCGACCGGGCTTGCGCCGCTGTTGGTCACGCTTTGCCGCGCGGTGAACATATAATTGGCATCGATCGACAAGGTGATGGTGAAGATTTGGCCCACACCATTGTCGTGGGTCAGCGTCACCGACGTGGTCGGGGTCAGCTTTGCCCCCGCAGGCGCGGTCCACAGCGTGTCGGCGGTGGGGGCGTTCAGGCCTGCGCCGCTCCACCCCACGCCAGCGAAATAGGCGTGCGCCGTGCCGCCGGGGGCGAAAAACTGGACCGGCGGTGCGTTGCGCTCTACCGTTTGACGGTAACCCAGCAGCACCAGATCGTCGATCCGCGCGCCCTTGAGGTTGATCGACCCGCGCAGCTTGGGCGTTTCGATGGCAATGCGCGGGCTTGTGGTGCGGGCTTGCGCTATACTGACAACTGCGGAGGTGGGCGCTCCG
>JBEBJX010000122.1:0-4785 GCA_040079655.1 Sphingopyxis sp.
CCTCGGGCGCGCTTGATGGCATTGCCGACGGGGTGGCCAGGGATGCCCGGCCCAACGCGCGCGCAACGACGCCGCCCGCCGCCGTTACAGCCGCGGCGATCCGCGCCGATATTCGCGTCAGCATCAACGCCGAAGTGCGTGGGCCGTGGAATGGCTGCCGGGTTTCCGGGGTTGATGTTGATCAGCTCAAAACCACGATCGTGTTTCGCCTGTCGCAATCGGGTGCGCTGGATAGGATCGCCAGCGTCAACACCAGCGGGGTTAATGACAGCAACCGCCCACAGCTGGCCCGGTTCGAGGAATGCGCGCGGCGCTCCATCCAACTGGCCGCGCCATTTGCCAATTTACCGCAGGAAAATTACAGCTACTGGCAAACCTATACGCTCGATTTTGAAAAGAGATGATATGACCCCCAGTCCCGTTCTCGTCCGCCGCCGGATGGCCTTTGTTGTTGGCATCCTGTTGTGCTGCATAGTTACAGCGCCGCTTGCTGCACAATCTGCGCCCGCACCCACACCCGCACCGACTTCGGCCCAGCCCGCTGCGCCAACGGCCCCGCCGCGCGAAACGGTAACGGGCGATTTGGTGCAGGAGCGCACCAGCGTCATCGTCACCACATTCGCAACCCCTGCTGTGGTGGCAACGCCTGCTGGCACAACAGCGGTTCTGGGCCGCCAGATCGCCGAAGTGATTGCCGCCGACTTGGAGCGATCCGGCCTTTATGCGCCGCGCGGGCCCGATGGGCTGCGTGCGATCAGCATGAGCGAAGTCACCGCGCCTGCCTTTGCCGGATGGCGCGGGACAGGCGCGGACAGCCTGGTGCAAGGCTTTGTGCAGGGTGACGCTGCGGGCAACCTCACGGTCGGATGCTATCTCTATGACATGGCGCTGGGCAGCGAATTGTCGCGCAACGGCTTTGTGGTTCAGCCGCGCGATTGGCGGCGCGCTGCGCACCGCTGTGCCGACGCCATTTACTCGCGGCTATCGGGCGAAGCGCCGTTTTTCGACAGCCGCATCGCCTATATCGCCGAAACAGGGCCAAAGGATGCGCGGGTCAAGCGCCTCGCGATCATGGACAGCGACGGGGCCAACCACCGCTTCATCACCAATGGCCAGTCGATCGCGCTGACCCCGCGTTTCTCGCCCGATTATGGCCGCATCGTCTATGTCAGCTATGCGGGCTCGCGGGTGCGGGTCTATGTTTACGATGTCGGCAGCGGCGCACAGCGCATCATTCATGAGAGCAGCAACACCACCTTTGCCCCGCGCTGGTCACCCGATGGCCGCTTCATCCTGTTTTCGATGGCATCGGCGGGGAATACCGACATTTACCGCATCCCAGCAGAGGGCGGCACCCCGCGCCGATTAACCGATGGGCCGGGCATCGAAGTTGGCGGTAGTTTCTCGCCAGACGGCACCCGTATCGTGTTTGAAAGCGACCGTTCGGGCGCACAGCAAATCTATGTGATGAACGCCGATGGCTCTGACCAGCAACGGATCAGCTTTGGCGGTGGGCGCTATGCCACACCCGAGTGGAGCCCGCGCGGCGACCTGATCGCCTTTACGCGCATAGCGGGCAATTTCCGGATCGGGGTGATGACGCCATCGGGTGGCAGCGAGCGCCTGCTCACCGATAGCTGGCAGGACGAAGCCCCAACCTGGGCGCCCAATGGCCGCATCATCCAGTTTTTCCGCACCAGCCAGGGCCGCGAAGGGCGCAGCCAGATATTTCAGGTCGATCTGACCGGCGTCAACTTGCGCCGCCTGCCCACACCTGTTGACGGGTCTGACCCTTCGTGGGGGCCTGTCTTGCCATGAACCGAGCCGCAGATATGGTTAGCAGCAATTGCGCGCGGCACACTATTGCACCATAAGGATGAAAAGGAGAATGGTCATGGGTAAGCTTACACAAGCCACATTGATGGGTATGGCGATGATCGCGGTGGCGGGCTGTTCGCGTAATCGCGCTCCAGCTGAACTGCCTCCTGTCGATAATAGCAGCTATAATAGCGGTAATACTAATAATGGCGGCGGCGGCAATGCCGTCGTTCCGGGAAGCCAGCAGGATTTTGTCGCCAGCATCAGCAGCGACACAATTTATTTCGATACCGATCGCTACAATGTCGATGACACCGATCGTGCTGCACTCAGCAGCCAGGCGCAGTGGCTGGCGCGCTATCCCAATGTGCGGATTACCGTGGAGGGGCATGCCGACGAACGCGGTACGCGCGATTACAACCTCGCTTTGGGTGAACGCCGTGCGAATGCCGCGCGCAATTTCCTGATTTCCCTCGGCGTTGACGCTGCGCGCATTAACACCGTCTCCTATGGCAAGGAACGGCCGATTGCGCTGGGCAGCGACGAGGGCAGCTGGGCACAAAATCGCCGCGCGGTAACTGTCACGGTGCAGTAAAAGGGTGGGTGCAGTAAATAGGGTGGGGTCAGGCGGCGCGCTTGGCCCCATACATGGCACTATCCGCGCTACCCATCAATTCTTCGGCGCTTTTGCCGGGGTCGAGCATGGTCAAGCCAAAGGCCGCGCTCAGCGGTAAGGATGATCCGTCAAAATCCAGCGGCGAATCTTCGATCGTCCCCTTCAATCGGCGGACCATGGCCTTGGCTTCGGAAATATTGACCTTGTCGAGCAAGATTCCAAACTCGTCGCCGCCGATCCGCGCCAAAACATCGCCTTTGCGCATTGTCGCCGCTAATCTTGCTGCAATTTCTATGAGGGCAATGTCGCCCGCATAGTGGCCATATTGATCGTTGATAGCCTTCAGGCCATCGACATCGGCGTAGATCAGGGCAATACGGTCATTGGTCTTTGCGACATGGGCGATGCGTTGATGCAGCGCTGATAAAAAATATCGACGATTATACAGGGGGGTCAGCATATCGCGCTCTGCGACGCGCTCCATTTCCCTCAACGCAATCGATAGTGTCCGATTTTCGCGCTGCAATCTCAACAATTCGACATGCAAATCAACGCTGCCGCTATCGTTTGATAGGGGGGTGTGGTCCGTATTTTCATTATTCAATGACGAATGTTGCATTGCCTCTCCGATGAACGCTTAACGCGTGATAAACTATCTACCTCATTTCCTTTAACGAATCGTGGATGTATAATTTTAGCCGTGGCATGACTTTTCGAAGAGCATGATTGCAGCGCGCCCGCTGTGCGGCTATCCCCGCTCAATGAGCAAAGCCACGCCAATTGTCGCCATCATCATGGGCAGCCAGTCGGACTGGGAAACGATGCGCCACGCCATCGATACCCTGAACGCGCTGGGGGTTGCGCATGATGTGCGTATCGTCTCGGCGCATCGGACCCCGCAACGGCTCTATGATTTTGCCGAAAATGCTCAGGCCGATGGGTTTCAGGTCATCATCGCAGGCGCTGGCGGCGCGGCGCACCTCCCCGGAATGGTGGCCGCACTGTCGCCCTTGCCTGTGCTGGGCGTTCCGATTCAATCGGCCACTTTGGCGGGGATGGATTCGCTGCTGTCGATTGTGCAAATGCCCGCAGGCATTCCGGTTGGCACGCTTGCTATCGGGAAAGCGGGGGCGATAAACGCCGCATTATTGGCAGCGGCAATCCTTGGCATAAATGATGCGGCATTGGCGGTGCGGCTGGCGGCGTGGCGAGCGGCAAACTCTGCTGCGGTCGCTGAACGGCCGGATGGAGCACCCACAGCGTGACGATGCCACTGCCTCCTGGCTCGACGATTGGCATTGTTGGTGGCGGGCAATTGGGCCGGATGCTGGCTGTTGCTGCCGCGCAAATTGGCTATCGCACCCATGTGTTTGCGCCCGAAGCCGACGCCGTGGCTATTGCCGTCGCGAACGCGCATACCACTGCTGCTTATGATGATATGATGGCGCTCAATGGCTTTGCCAACAGCGTCGATGTGGTGACATTCGAATTTGAAAATGTGCCGATTGAGACCATGCAGCATTTGGCCGAACATTGCCCTGTTCGCCCGGATGTTTTGGCGCTGTCTGTTGCGCAGGATCGCGTTTCAGAGAAAGTTTTTGCGGCCAAGTGTGGCATCCCCGTGGCGCAATATGCCGAAGTCCGCTCTGCCGCCGATCTGGTGGATGCTGTCGCCAGCATTGGCTGCCCAGCGATCATCAAGACAGTCCGTGACGGCTATGACGGCAAAGGGCAGGCGAGCATTGACACGCCCGACATGGCCGATGCGGCATGGCAGGCGATAGGCGCTGGGCGTGCAGTTGTGGAAGAAAAAATCAATTTTACCGAAGAGTTTTCGGTCATATTGGTGCGGTCTCTAGACGGCCAAATCACGCTTTGGGATTGCCCTGCCAATGCCCATGTCGATGGTATTTTGGCCAGTAGCGCCGTTCCGGTTGAGAAGGCCACCGCCGCACAGATGAGCGACGCTATCGCCCATAGCTCGCAATTGGCCGAAGCGCTGGACTATGTCGGGGTGCTGGCCTGCGAATTTTTCGCGTGCGCCAATGGCCGCCCCGTGCTCAACGAATTTGCCCCGCGGGTTCACAATAGCGGGCATTGGACCATCGAAGGGTCGGTCACCAGCCAGTTCGAAAACCATATCCGTGCCATTTGCGGCCTTCCCATTGGCGCGACCGCGCGCACGGGTGACCGGGTGATGATGCGCAACATCATCGGCGGGCAGGCGAATGACTGGCTCGACTATCTGTCTGATCCACAGTGCCATTTACATTTATATGGCAAGGGCGACGGCCGAGCTGGCCGTAAAATGGGTCATGCGACGTGGGTGTCTGCGGGGGTGTCTGCGGGGG
>JBEBJX010000123.1:0-4772 GCA_040079655.1 Sphingopyxis sp.
GGGTAGTGTCGGATAATTTGCGCAAGGGCGCGGCGTTGAATGCGGTGCAAATCGCCGAATTGCTCGGGCGGCGCCATTTGAAAAAGGGGTGAGGGATGGGGCTGTCCATCATCTTGAAACCATGCGCGGGTGAGGCGGAATTGTTCGACCCCGCGATCACCGGGCCATTTGCCGAACCGATGGCCGAGATGGCGAGCGCCGAGCAGGTCGCGCCGTGGTGCGGCTATGTTGCGCGGCGCGGCGGCGTGGCGGTCGGCTTTGGTGGTTTCAAAGGCGCGCCTGATGGCGACGGCTGGGTCGAGATCGGTTATCTCACCTTTCCAGGGAATGAGGGAATGGGCGTCGCCACGCGCGCCGCAGCATTATTGGTCGACATTGCGATGTGCGCGGGTGTGGGGAAAGTCTGTGCGCATACTCTACCGGCTGAAAACGCTTCGACCACGGTGTTGCGGCGCAACGGCTTTGTGCGGGCGGGCGAGGCGACGGACCCCGATGAGGGCGTGGTGTGGCGATGGGAGAAAATATCGTGACGCTTTCCGCCGATCTGTTCTGGTCGTTCCGCTCGCCCTACAGCTATCTGGCGACGCGGCGATACCGCGCGCTGAGCGAGCAATATGACCTGACCATCACCCTGCGGCCCGTCTATCCGCTGGCTATCCGCGAGCCTGATTTCTTTGAGCGCAATCACCCAAACTGGTTGCGTTACACGCTGACCGATATGTTCCGCACCGCGCAATTCCACGGCATTCCGTTCGGCCCGCCGCGCCCCGACCCGATTGTTCAGGACATGATGACGAGGCAGATCGCGGCGGAGCAACCCTATATCTATCGCCTCACCCGGCTGGGGCAGGCGGCGGCACGGGCGGGCAAAGCGCTGCCCTTTTGCGACGAGGTATCGCGGCTGATCTGGGGCGGGGCCGAGAACTGGCACGAGGGCACGCATTTGAGCGAGGCGGCAGCGCGTGCGGGCTTGAACCTTGCGGAACTCGACGCCGAAGCGCTGCGCGATGCCGATGCGCTCGACGCCGAAATTACGGCTAACCAAGCGGCGCTTGAGGCGGCAGGTCATTGGGGCGTGCCGACTTTGGTGTTTGATGGCGAGCCGTTTTTCGGGCAGGACCGTATCGACATGGCGCTGTGGCGGATGCAGCAAAAGGGGCTGACAGAGAGGTGATCGAGCTGACACTTCATCATTTCACCACAGCCGACGGAACGCGGCTGGTGTGGCGCGAATTGGGCGAGGGCCGCCCGCTGGTTTTGCTCCACGGCCTGTTCTCGAATGCCGAGGTCAACTGGGTCAAATATGGCCATGCGGCGCGGATTGCGGCCCCTGTTGCAGAGGGGGGACACCGCGTCATCATGCCCGATCTGCGCGGCCATGGGGACAGCGGCGCGCCGCACGATCCGGCCTGCTATCCGCCCGACATATTGGCGCGCGATGTCGCGGAGCTGGTGGCGCACATGGGGCTCATAGACTATGACCTTGGCGGATTTTCATTGGGAGCGCGAACCGCAGTGCGCTGCGTCATTCGTGGCATGAAACCGCGCCGCCTGATCCTTGGCGGGATGGGGCTGGAGGGGCTGGCTGGCATGGCGACACGCGGCAGTTTTTTCCGCCGCGCCATCGCCGCCCATGACTCGGCAAAGCGCGGTGACGATGTGTGGATGGCGGTGCAGTTTATGAAGACGATGAAGGTTGATCGTGTTGCGGCGGATTTGTTGCTCCAATCGCTGGTGGCCACTTCGCCCGATGCACTAGCCGTTGTGACCATGCCGACACTGCTGGTGTGCGGAGAGCAGGACCAGGATAATGGGTCCGCAGAGGCTTTGGCGGCGGCGCTCCCCGATGCGCATCATGTCGCGGTGCCCGGCACCCATATGTCGAGCGTCACCTTTGCCGCCTTTGGCGAGGCGATTGCGGCGTTTCTGCGGGCTTGACGCGCGCGCCACATCGTTCCACTCTTGCGCAATAATCTTAGCTTGAGAGAGACAATGCCATGCTTACCCCCCGCTTCTCCCACACTATCACTTCATTATCGCTAGTCGCATCAACCCTTGCGCTTGTTGCGCCGGCCTATGCGAGCGAGGGCACAGAGCTCGCGATCACCGCATCGGCGGCAAGTGCAGAGGCCACCAATGCGCCTCGCCCCGCTAACCCGACGCCCGCCGACGCCGAAGCCTTTTTGACCCGCGCCGAGGCCGAGCTGCGCGCGGTGGGCGACAAGGCGCAGCGCGCCGAGTGGATTTACGAAAATTTCATCACGCCTGACACCGAGGCGTTGACCGCAGATGCTGGCGCCGAAGCGACCGAGGTGTCGGTGCGCCTCGCGCTGGAGGCGGCGCACTATGCGGGTGTCACCGGCCTTTCTGACGAGACGAAGCGCAAGCTTATCATGCTGCGATCGGGCATCACGCTGCCTGCACCCACCACCGCTGGCGCGGCGGGTGAGCTGGCGGCGCTCAGCGCGCGGATGTCTGGGGCTTATGGCGCCGGGCGCGGCACATTGCGGGGGGCACCGATCAACGGTTCGGACATTGAGGCCGAAATGGGCACCAACCGCAACCCGGCTGAGCTGGAGGAGATGTGGACCAGCTGGCACAATGCTGTCGGCACCCCGATGCACGATGACTATGCGCAGATGGTGACCATTGCCAATCGCGGCGCGCGCGAGCTGGGTTATGCCGATGTCGGGGCGCTGTGGCGCTCAAACTATGACATGACGCCGGAACAATTTTCAGCGCTGACCGAACGGCTGTGGCAAGAGGTCAAGCCGCTTTACGACGCGCTGCATTGCTATGTCCGCGCCGGCCTCAATACGCGCTACGGCAACACTGTGCAGGCTGCGACCGGCCCAATCCGCGCCGATCTGCTTGGCAATATGTGGGCACAGGAATGGGGCGGCATTTATGATGTCGTCGCACCAGCGGGGGCGGGCGATATCGGCTTTGACCTGACCGCACTGCTCACCGCGCAAAATTACGACGCACGGCGGATGGTCCGCGCGGGTGAGGGCTTTTTCACCTCGTTGGGATTTGCCCCGCTGCCTGAAAGTTTTTGGGAGCGCAGCCTATTCACCCGCCCCGCCGACCGCGAAGTGGTGTGCCACGCCTCGGCCTGGGATCTCGACAATGTCGACGACCTTAGGATCAAAATGTGCATCCGCCCCAATGCCGATGATTTTGTCACCATCCACCACGAGCTTGGGCATAATTTTTACCAACGCGCCTATAATCGCCAGAACTTCCTCTATTTGAACGGCGCCAATGACGGGTTCCACGAGGCAATTGGCGATACTGTGGCATTAAGCATGACCCCCGACTATCTGGTGCAGATCGGCTTGCTCGATGCCGCCAATGTGCCGGGGTCGGACCGCGACATCGGCCTGTTGCTGCGCCAGGCGATGGACAAGGTGGCGTTCCTGCCGTTCGGCTTGCTGATGGATCGTTACCGCTGGGGCATCTTCTCCGGCGCGATCCGCCCCGATGGCTATAACGCCGCGTGGAATGCGTTGCGCCTGCAATATCAGGGGATTGTTCCGCCGGGGCCGCGCCCAGCCAATGGCTTTGATGCCGGCGCGAAATATCACATCCCCGCCAGCGTCCCTTATACCCGCTATTTTCTGGCGCGCATCCTGCAATTCCAATTTTACCAGGCGGCGTGCGAGCAGGCGGGATGGACCGGACCGCTGCACCGTTGTTCATTTTATAACAATCGCGAGGTCGGCACGCGGATGAACGCGATGCTGGAAATGGGGGCGAGCCGCCCGTGGCCAGACGCGCTTGAGGCGTTCACCGGCACCCGCGAAATGTCTGGCCGCGCGATGATCGCCTATTTCCAGCCGCTGATGGCCTGGCTCGCCGAGCAAAACCGCGGGCGGGATTGTGGCTGGTGAGGGGGGCCGTCATTGCCTTCGCCGCTGCGCTGTTTGCCGCCGTGCTCGCTCCGTCGGTTTCCGCGCAGGAGCTGGCGCAGAACGAAACCTTGCTCGAAGTGGTGTCTATCGGTGAGAGTAGCGCCGCCCCCGACCGCGCGGTGATCACTGGCGGGGTGACGACAACTGCTACCACCCCACGCGAGGCGGTGGCGGCCAATGGCGTTGCCATGCAATCGTTGATCGCTGCGCTGCGCCGCAGCGGGGTGGCCGAACGCGACATCCAGTCGAGCAGGGTTGGCCTGACCCCCACTTATGCGAGGCTACCTAATGGTATCGCCGACCAGGCGCGCATTGTCAGCCATCAGGCATCGAACCAAGTGCTTGTCACTATCCATGAGGTAGAGCGCGCCGGAGGGGTGCTGGGGGCGGTGTTCGATTCGGGCGCGACCAATGCTTCGGGACCAGGTTTTTCGCTGGTTAATAATGCGGCGGCATTGAGCGCGGCGCGGACAGACGCAATTGCGCGTGCGCGGGCTGATGCGGAAACCTATGCCGCTGGTTTTGGCCTGCGGGTCGGGCGTATCATCCGGATCAGCGAGCGCGGGCAGTCTGCGCGCTATCAGCAGAATTATGCGCGCTACAGTGGTGATAACATTGTATCGTCCCGTATCCCCGCAGCCTCCCTTGTCTCCCCCGTCGCCACCGCAACCGCCACCTCTTCCATACCAGGGATGTTTGGGGGAATGATCGTGCAATCGGTGACGCTGTGGGTTGATTTCGCGCTGGTCCCGCGCTGAGTCATAGCCTCCGCTTTACCTAAACGGCGGCTCGTTACCCGCCTCCGCTCTAGCGGAAAGGCGGCTCGTTAAACGCGCGGAGTTTGCGCGAGTGGAGCTT
>JBEBJX010000124.1:0-4714 GCA_040079655.1 Sphingopyxis sp.
ATGCCGAGCTTGGCTGCCTTATCCTCGGTTGCGGCCCAATGCGGCAGATAGGCGAGCCACGCCAGCGTCGATCCAGCGAACGCGCCGAGCAATTGCGCCAATATATATGGCCCGACATGGCTGTAGTCATTGCCCGCAATCGCCATGCCGACAGTGACAGCGGGGTTGAGATGACCCGGCGCGCCCAGCGACACGGCGGTCAGCACCCCGAACAGCACCGCAAATCCCCAGGCCGAGGTGATGACCGTCCAGTCGCCGCCCTGGCCCTTTGATCCGGTCAGCGTCACATTGGCGCACACCCCGGTGCCAAACAGCAACAGCACAGTTGTGCCGACAAACTCACCCAAAAATCCTGCATCCATGATGTTTTCCCCCTAGAAAAGTGCAAGTATGTGATCAGACACCGCCACCATAACGCGCATATGCGAAATGGCAAAGATTGCCGCAAGCTATGCCTGCCTAGGGGAAGGGAAGGGAAGATATTTCACGCGGAGACGCGGAGACGCGAAGAAAAAGACGAGAATCCTCCTCCCCCTTGTGGGGAGGGTTTAGTGCACTCATGATGTTCGAGCAAAGTTGCCAGAGAGGATGTTAGGGTTTAGCATTCGTGTAAATAACAACGGAGACCCGACATGGCCTTGCCAACTTCGATCAACCACCAGAACTACCTGTTGACGGTCAACATCGACAAGGAAGAAATTATCGAGAATGTCCTGCCAGGCGTTCACTCCCACCCACTGTTTCTCGATCCCGAAAACGGAACCTGGGTGCTCTATGCCAAGTTTGAACCCGGCACGGTCCTCCCCAAGCATTTCCATACGGGAACCGTGCACTTCTATACGACGGCGGGCACTTGGCACTATCTCGAATATCCTGACGACAAGCAGGTGGCGGGTTCCTATCTTTATGAACCCGGCGGATCGATCCATACCTTTAGCGTGCCGGCAGACGCCACAGAGTGCGCCGAAGGTTTCATGGTCGTTACAGGCGCAAACATAAATTTCGATGCGGACGGTGAGTTTTACAACGTCATGGATGCGGGTTGGATAGAAGAAATCATGTTGGCGGCATGCAAGGCTGCGGGCAAAAAACCGCCGCGTTACATCAAGCCGAAAAGGGGTGCTGATTTTTCTGACGCATGACCAACCCCTCAATCAACCCAATCGAGTGAACGGGCGACTGCCTTGTTCCATCTGGCGTAAAGCCGCGCGCGGGTCGGCTCGTCCATCGCAGGGTGCCAGCGTTTGTCGACGCCCCAATTGTCGCTGATGTCCTGCGTCGAGTTCCAATAACCGACCGCCAGACCCGCCGCATAGGCCGCGCCCAGCGCGGTGGTTTCGATCACCTTTGGCCGCACCACGGGGACGTTCAAAATGTCCGACTGGAACTGCATCAGCAGCTCGTTGACCACCATGCCGCCATCGGTGCGCAGTTCGGTGATGGCGACGCCGCTGTCTTTGGTCATCGCGTCCAAGACTTCGCGGGTCTGGTATGCCGTGGCCTCGAGCGCGGCGCGGGCGATATGCCCTTTATTGGCAAAGCGGGTGAGCCCGGCGATCACGCCGCGTGCGCTGTCTTTCCAATGCGGGGCGTAAAGGCCGGAGAAGGCGGGAACAAAATAAACATCGCCATTATCCTCGACCGTGCGGGCCAGCGCCTCGATCTCGCTCGCGCTGCTGATGAGGTTGAGGTTGTCGCGCAGCCATTGGACCAGCGCGCCGGAGATTGAGATCGACCCTTCGAGCGCATAGACGGCGGGCGCATCACCCAATTTATAGCCAAGCGTGGTCAGCAGCCCGCAGGTTGAGGGAAAGGGCTTTTCCCCGGTGTTCATCAGCATGAAACAGCCGGTGCCATAGGTGTTTTTGGCCTCACCCGGCGCGAGGCAGGCCTGGCCGAACAGCGCGGCCTGTTGATCGCCCAAGATGCCTGCAATCGGCACGCCGCCGAGCACGCCTGTGCCGTGGCCGTAAACTTCGGACGAAGAGCGGATCGCGGGCAGGCAGGCGCGCGGCACATTGAACAGCGAGAGGATGTCCACGTCCCAATCGAGCGTTTCCAGATTCATCATCTGGGTGCGCGAGGCGTTGGTGACATCGGTGATGTGCAGGCCGCCAGATGCGCCACCCGTCAGATTCCACAGCAGCCACGTATCCATATTGCCGAACAGTAGATCGCCCGCCTCTGCCGCTGCCTGCGCACCCGGCACCGCATCAAGCAGCCAGCGCAGTTTCAGCCCGGAAAAATAGGTGGCGAGCGGCAGCCCGGTTTTGGCGCGCAGCCGATCCTGCCCGCCGTCCTTGCTGAAATGCGCAACCAACTGATCGGTGCGCGTATCCATCCACACCAGCGCATTGTGAATGGGGACGCCGGTCTTGCGGTTCCACACCACGCTGGTTTCACGCTGGTTGGTGATACCGACGGCGGCGAGGTCGGCCGTGGTCAGCCCCGCCTTGGCCAGTGCGCCCGCGATAACAGCTTGGGTGTTGCGCCAGATTTCCATCGCGTCATGTTCGACCCAGCCGGGCTTTGGCATGATCTGCGCATGCTCTTGCTGGTCAACCGCGATAATCGCGCCGCCATGGTCAAAAATGATGAAGCGGCTGCTGGTTGTGCCCTGGTCAATCGCGCCAACATATGTGCTCATCTGCTTCTCTCCACCGTCGTTCTGTTTGGACGATGACTATGACAGTGCGGCCAAGACGGCAAGCGCGAAGGTGGCGGGGCCGAGGGCATCAACGCTCAGGGCGATTAACGCTCAAATAAATTGTTCAAAGGCGGATCAACGGCAACGGCAATGACGCCGACAACCAACACCGCGCCGACCGTGATGCCGATAATCCCAAGCGTGCTGACCCCGCGCCGTTCATCGACAAGAGCGATGCGGCGATTGTTGACCAGCCAGGCGGGCTCGCGGCCCATGGTGCGGCTGAGGCGGAGCGAGCCGAGGCCGTTGGCGTGGCGCGCGCCGCTGGCGTCTATCTGCGCGCGGTCTAGCCGCAGGTCGATGCGCGGTGCCCAGTCGCGGTCGCGGTCGCGGCGATGCTGCCCGAAGGGGACGCTAACACCAATGGCGATGCGGCTCTCATTTCGGCCATAGCTGTGGTCATCAAATGATTGCGCCTGGGCGATTGTGGGCGACGCAAGGCTGAGCGCCGCCGCGATGGCGATGAGAGATTTCATGGCAAGTCCCCTTATTCTGTCTTGCCCCCAGCGGATAAATGGCGGGCAATTGGGGCAATTATAGGGCGGTGCGCGGGAAGAATTAAGTGCACTGTCACCGAGTAGAATTCTGGATCGCAACCCGCCCCATCACGAGCGTCGACAATTCGTCGCCTTCGGAACTGCGATAGACTTCGCTGCGAACTGGTCGGTCGAGGTTGGTCAGATCGAATGACAGATCATGCAGATAGCTCTCCTGTGTAGCGTCCAGATCTGTAGCACTGCGGAAGGTGAAGCGGAGCGTGGGGTTGCTTTGGTTCTGTGCCAGCATTGGCTGGTTCCCCTGCGGGCAATAATGGGTCACCACCAGTTTGTCTCCGTCGCGGTGATAGATTGTTAGTGAATGCAGCGTCTCCCCACGAAACCAGCTTTCTTGCAGCACCGTGCCGCCTGCCGTCAACGCAAAGCGGATGCGGAGCGAAGATTCCGGCATTTCGGCGTTCTTCCATTCGCCGACCAGTACAGAAAGCCGTGCAAAATCAGCATCGGCGCGCGCTGCCGATGGGCCAGCGGGTGCCTCCTCTATAGTTTGTGCGGATGCCGCATCGGGCGGGGCTGCAAGGGCCGCTGAAGCTAGTGCCAGCAAGATCGCTCCAACGCCCTCAATCATGCTCCCTGTCCCCAGCGCCCATATAGAGTTCGCTGCCGGTTTTGCGGATTCGCGTTTTTCATGGCTACTGCGCCGCAGCCTCAACAACCTCCAGATGCACCCTGCTCGTTGCCGTCACTCCGGCATTTGTGTCGGTCACCGACAGGTCGATGCGATAGCGGCCCAGTTGCTCGCCATCCTCGATGACGAATCCGATAGAGCTCGGTGCGAGGCCCAGCCTGTTGCGTGGTGCGGGCGGTGACGCTGGCAACGCCTCAAACACAATCGGTTCGCCATAGGGAGTGCCATCCGGCGAGGTGATGATGGCGCGTGCGGTTAGGTGGCAATTGCCCGCAGCGTCGGTCGCACAGTTCGAATAGAGAATGAACTGCTGGATCGGTTGATTGCGTGCCGCGCGCGAAGTTGTGCGCAGCGTTGGCGGCGTGGGCTGTCGCCAAGCGTCGAGAAACGTATTGGGGTCAGTCGTCCACAATTGGACGATGAGCAGATCACCGGCCCGACCCTCCGCATTATCCGCATTTGTCCCGTCCATAGCCTGAAAGGCGAGGGAGGGTGCCGCACAGGCAAGAGCGAATATCGCGACGTATTTAGCAACGCTGCCGTTCCTAATCATGCTCCCTGTCCCCCGCGCCCATATAGAGTTCGCTGCCTGTTTCCTTGAACACTTGGGACATGTGTTTCATGCCTTCCTCTGCGCTCTTCGCGTCTCCGCGCGAAACCATTCCTCCTCCGTCAGCCGTTCCGGCCGCCACCTCCCCCAAGAGGGGAGGATTTGAGGCAGCGATAAAGCCCTCGGCACCCTGGTTCTGCAACCGCGCGAATTCCCGCACTTCCTGGCTGATCTTCATCGAACAGAATTTCGGCCCGCACATGCTGCAGAAA
>JBEBJX010000125.1:0-4474 GCA_040079655.1 Sphingopyxis sp.
CTCTACGATCTGCACACGGCTGCCGAAATGCCGCGCCAAAGCGGCCGAAACAATCACCGCTGGGCTTTCGCGAAAATCGTCAATATTCGGCTTGAACGCCAGGCCAAGGCAGGCAATGGTTTTGGCACCACTCTCTTCGATCATGCGGATGGCACGGCCAATGACAAAATCGGTCTTGGCCTCATTCACTTCGCGCGCGGTGCGGATGATATGTGCAGTTTCGGGGTCACCAGCAACCAGGAACCATGGGTCCACCGCGATGCAATGTCCACCGACACCAGGGCCGGGCTGGAGGATATTGACGCGTGGGTGGCGATTGGCCAGCGCGATAACTTCCCACACGTCTATGCCCATATTGTCGGCGATCATCGATAATTCATTGGCAAAGGCGATGTTGACGTCGCGATAGCTGTTTTCAACCAGCTTGACCATTTCGGCTGCGCGCGCCGTGGTAGTAAGGCATGCTCCGCGCACGAACTGGCGGTAAAATCCCATGGCCTTGCGGGCACAGCGCGGGGTGATGCCGCCGATAACGCGGTCATTATCAACCAGCTCAATCAATATCCGCCCCGGCAAAACGCGCTCGGGGCAATAGGATATATAGAGGTCAGGCGTGCCGGTGCAGTGGCCGGGCACCTTGAGGTCTGGGCGCGCTTCGGCAATCATCGCTGCCACTTTTTCTGTTGTGCCAACGGGTGATGTCGATTCAAGGATAACCAGATCACCGCTCTTTAGGATCGGCGCTATATTTTGCGCCGCAGCCAGGACATAGCTGATGTCGGGCGCATGATCGTCGCGGATCGGGGTTGGAACCGCGATAACGAATGTATCGGCAGATTCTGGGGCGGTGGATGCGCGCAACAGACCGCGACTGACCACACCCTGAACCAAGCCGTGCAGATCGACCTCCTCAATATGGACACGGCCTTCATTAACGGTATCGACAACATGCTGGCTGACGTCGATACCCAATACTGACGCGCCCGCGCGCGCGATAATCGCCGCAGTAGGCAGGCCAATATAGCCGAGGCCGACAACGACGACTTTTTGCTGTTTATCGATGGGCATCGGCGACGATCCTTGCAATTTTTTGGGCGGCGGTGCCATCTCCATAGGGATTGTGCGCCTGTGCCATGGCTGAATAGGCGGCCTTATCATCCAGTAAAGTGAATATTCCGCAAACAATATCGTCTTCATCGGTGCCGACCAACCGCGCGGTGCCCGCTGCCACCCCTTCGGGCCGTTCGGTGGTGTCACGCATCACCAGCACGGGCTTGCCGAGGCTTGGCGCTTCTTCCTGGACGCCGCCACTGTCGGTGAGGATAAGCTCGCTCATGGCCATCAGGCGCACGAAATGCGGATAATCGAGCGGCTCAATGAGCGCGATGTCCGGATGCTGGCCCAGCATGGTTTCCATGATGGGGCGAACTTGGGGGTTGGGGTGGACCGGAAAGATGACCGCGACGTCGGGACGATCGGCGATGCGGCGAATGGCGCGGGCGATGCTTTCCATCCCTGGCCCAAAATTTTCACGCCGATGCGATGTTACGGCTATGATCCGTTTGCCTGCAAAACGCGCCACTAGGGAATCAAGCCCATCAGCGAGGGAGGGATCGTCGGTGATGCGTGCGCGGGTGGCCAGTAATGCGTCGATCACCGTATTGCCTGTGACATGGATAGCCGTATCGGGTACATTTTCGGCGCACAGGGCGGCAGCGGCGGCATCTGTTGGCGCAAAATGGATGTCAGCGACCGCCCCCGTTACTTTGCGGTTCACCTCTTCGGGCCAAGGCGAATAGATGTCGCCGCTTCGCAAGCCTGCCTCGACATGACCCACGGGGATTTTGCGAAAATAGGCGGCGAGCGTCGCCATCATCGTCGTCAATGTATCGCCATGGACAAGGATGCGATCGGGGCGCTCGGCATCCAGCACAGCGCCAAATCCTGTCAAAATCCGGGCAGAGAGCGCATCAAGCGATTGCCCCGTCGTCATCAAATCAAGGTCGATATCGGGGGTTATTTGCGCAATTTCGAGCACTTGATCGAGCATGCCGCGGTGTTGCGCCGTCACACAGACACGCGTCTCCAACGCGGGGGTCGCGCGCAAGGCATGGACCAGGGGGAACATCTTGATCGCTTCTGGCCTGGTGCCAAAGACGATGACGATTTTGGGCAATGCCTTAATGGGGGGTAAATCAGCCATGGATGAGGACCATATTGCAAATCCGTTAATTTACAGCGTCCGAGTTTTGATCAATGATATTTTTTGTGACTTTTGTTCATCTCTATGTCTATAGGACGGCGCAGCGCAGGGGTATAGGGTTCGCCCTTACCTTCCTGCCCAGAGAGTTTCATTTTTTGAGGTGTTGATGTTTCATCGACTTGTTCACATTAGTCAGAGCGGTATCTTTGGCTTTATTCACCGCCTCTCGTCGCTGCCACGATCCGTTCGTCAGGCTGTTATATTAACGCTTGACCTCACCTCATGCTTCTTCACAGTCATACTGGCATACTGGCTTCGCACGGGTGAATGGGTATTGCCTAATGGGCCATTGGCGCGCTTCTTCTTATTATCTGCCCTGATTTGGATCATTGTTTCCGTAATATTTGGAACCTATCGCTCGATAGTTCGTTATTCGGGCGCGCGTACATTGGTTAGCCTTGGTATAGCATCTGTGATCCAATCCGTGTTGCTGTCCAGCATTTTATTGCTGCTAACAATCCCCGGCGTTCCCAGAACAATGGCTGTTATCCAACCGCTGGTTATGATGATGGCCATTGCGTCGATTCGCTTGTTTGGGCGGTTTGCATTGGTTGATATGCAACGGCACAGGTCGATCAAGGGAGCAACGAGACGAATATTAATCTATGGCGCCGGACTGGCCGGGCAGCAGATAGCAGCGGCTTTGGACACACAGTCCGATGTCAAACTTATTGGTTTTGCAGATGATGATTTGCGGTTGCGCGGGCAAAAATTGGATGGAAAACCAGTATATTCCGCGAAAAGTTTTGCGGATTTAGTCGATAAGCTGAGCATTACGGAAGTCATTTTGGCGATGCCTAGCGCATCAAAAACTCGGCGCTATTCCATCGTCGCTGATCTGGCTCCATTATCGGTCCGCGTGACGACATTGCCCGAACTGCCTGAGCTCGCAGGGGGGCGGATATCGCTTTCGGATTTGCATGATATCGACGTCGTCGATCTATTGGGGCGCGACCCCGTGACGCCAGATCGCGGACTACTCGAAGCCACCGTTCGTGGCCGCACCGTTTTGATAACGGGGGCAGGCGGATCGATCGGCAGCGAATTGGCGCAACAGGTGTTACGCGTAGGCCCCAAGAGAATAATTCTCTTGGAAATGACGGAATTTGCGCTGTTTTCAATTGAGCAAGCGGCTTTGACGCTCTCAAGGCACGGGACTTTGAAAGAGCATCAAGTTGAAATTTTTCCTGAGCTGGCAAATTGCACTGATACAGATTCGGTTGAGCGGATATTTAACCGCTATAAACCCGACACGGTTTTTCACGCTGCGGCGTATAAGCATGTGCCATTAGTAGAACAAAACCCCGTTTCGGGCGTGGGAAATAATGTGTTTGCTGCGCTTAATATTGCGGCAGCCGCTGAAAAGCACGGAGCCAGGCATTGTATATTAATCAGCAGCGATAAGGCCGTCCGGCCAACCAGCCTGATGGGCGCATCGAAACGCGTTTGCGAGATGATCCTCCAGGCATTTCATGCGCGCGGCAGCAAAACCATTTTTGCAATGGTGCGGTTTGGAAATGTCCTTGGCTCAAGCGGCTCCGTCGTGCCATTGTTTCGCCGACAAATAGCCAATGGCGGACCCGTAACCATCACCGACAGGGCCATTACGCGGTATTTTATGACCATCCCAGAAGCCGCGCAATTGGTCGTGCAAGCGAGCGGTATGGCAGAGGGCGGCGATGTTTTCCTTTTGGATATGGGCGACCCCGTCCGTATCGTCGAGCTCGCGGAGAGTATGATCAGGCTGAGTGGTTATACTGTACAGTCCGTTAAAAACCCCGATGGTGACATTGCAATCATAGAAGTTGGGTTGCGGCCTGGCGAAAAATTATTCGAAGAATTGTTGATTGACGACAAATCTTTTGCGACCGGCCACCCATCAATATTCAGAGCCAATGAGCGCGTTGTTCCATGGGATGAATTATCACAGGCCATTGAGCGGTTGCGGCTAGCGACAAGCAAAGGCGATGGCGTGTCCGTCAGGCAGATAATGGTAGAATTGGTGCCAGAATTTGGTATGGCACCGCCCATCGCACCAGTGTTGCCAATGTCACCCATACAGGCGAGCCGCCATGCACAATTCGCGGCGATTGATATGAAGTACAAGTAAACACCATCTATTGAATATTAATTGTAAATATTTTTAATTTTTTAAAAGTGGTCCCCGATGACTATTATAGTTAACAAAGAGCAACGGCGAAATTTTCTTGT
>JBEBJX010000126.1:0-4390 GCA_040079655.1 Sphingopyxis sp.
CAATGTTGCCGAACCATAGGCCAAAAGCGCTCGGCGTGAGACATGGGCGCTGCTCATGCGAAGCGCACCGCAAGCGCAAAGGCATAGAGCGTGCCTATCGTCCCCAATATCGTCAACAATGGCCACGGCATAAAGCCCACATCCTCTATATTGCGCCTGTTGCGCCTGCGCCGCTCGGCGACGGTGGAGCCTATGGCGAGCGCAGCCGCGCCAAAACCCGCCAAAACATAACCTGCTTGCACTTGTTTTGCACTCCGATAGAGTGGGGTCATCATCCCCCTCCCCTCGCCTTCATTCTAAGGATAACAATATGGTCAAGCGCGTCACGATTGCAACCATTGTCACCGCCGCACTGGTCGCCGCCGCGATTCCCGCCGCCGCCGTCATGGCACAGCATAGCGCCGCCGAGCATGCTGCGCACGCCGCCATCGCCGCTGCGGTTGCCGCAACCACGCGAACCGAGGCCAATCGCGCGCGCGATGTCTGGCGGCACCCATCCGAGACGCTGTCCTTTTTCGGCGCACGGCCCAATGAAACGGTCGTTGAATTATGGCCCGGTGGTGGCTGGTATACCGAAATCCTCGCACCGCTTGTCCATGGTCAGGGCACGCTCTATGCCGCCGCGCCATGGGACCGGCTGACCAATATTCGTGGCCGCCAAACGGCTAATGCCGACCTCTATGGTCCCGTTCGCCTCACCGAATTTCCGTCTCCCGCCGGCAGCACCAACCCGCGCGTCCCCGATGGCAGCGCCGATCTGGTGCTGACATTCCGCAACGTCCACAACTGGCGCTTTGGGGGCGCTGATAATGCCAGCAACGCCTTTGCCCAGATATTCGCTATGCTCAAACCCGGTGGCCGGCTCGGCATTGTCGAGCACCGCCTGCCCGAAGATATGAACAGCGCGATGGAGGAACGCAGCGGCTATATGAAGCGGTCATCGGTGGTCGATTTCGCTGAGGCTGCGGGGTTCCAGCTGGTGGCCGAGAGCGACATCAATGCCAACCCGCGCGATACCCACGATCATCCGCGCGGGGTATGGACGCTCCCCCCCGTTTCGCAAGGAGCCGCCGAAGATCCCAATCGCGCCGCTTACCTCGCGATTGGCGAGAGCGACCGGATGACCTTGTTGTTCGTCAAACCGGCAGGGTAAGCACAAATCATCTTGTCACTGCCATAGTTGACTGATACACCTCAGTCACTGTCAATCTCTACACTCTCCACGGAGGCCCCTATGCTGCGCCGCGTTTTACATGCTCTGCCCCTGATTGCACTGGCCACGGCCACCTCTGCATTCGCCCAAACCGAAGCGCCTGCGCCTGCGCCAGCCCCAGCAAACAACGACATCATCGTCACCGCGCGCTCTCTGGCGCAAACGGCGGCGGACCTTGCCGCCTGTCTGGCACGGCATTGCCCGCCCGATGAGGATGTGGCAGCGACCCTGGCGCATGCTGAAAACCAGTTTGTCGAGGGGGATTACCGCGACGCACGCGGAACCATGCTCGCCTCGCTGCGCCGCAACCGCGAACATCGCGAGCAATATCCGATCGAGGTGTCAGATCTGATGCGCGCCAATGGCCGCGTCGCCGCGCATTTGGGCGAGGCCCGCGCTTATCAGCTGAGCGTGCTCGACATGCGCGACACGCTGCGTGCGGCCTTGCCCGAAAATGACGCACGGGTGCTCGCCGCACAGATTGAGGTGGCCGACAGCCGTGTGCGGCTTGGCTATGTGGACGAAGCGCGCCGATCCTATGCCGACCTGGCGACCCGTGCGAGCGCACTGGGCGTGCCGCGCGTTGCCGCCTTCGCCCGCATCCGCCAGGCGATGATCGACATTCCGCGTGAGCAAAGCCAACGCGTTGGTGCCCGCGTGCGCGAAGCAACCGCCCATCTTGAGGCAATGGTCGGACAGGACACGGTCATCGGCACCGATCTGGCGCTGCTCGCCGAAATAACGCTGGCGCGGATAGAGCGCGAAGTCGGCAATAATGCCCGCACCGATGCGTTGGTGGCGCGCTTCACCGCAGGGCAAGGGAGCCGCCGACCGCTGCTCATTTCCAGTGACCCGATCCGCCTACCCACTGCCGAAAGCGCCGCAGCGAGGGCTGGGGAAGGCGGCAGTGCGCTCGCGCGGATGCAGATGATGAGCGTTGACAATCGCTGGATAGACGTTGGCTTCTGGATCAATGGCAACGGCCGCGTCACCGATTTCGAGGTGCTGCGCTCATCGGGCGACAATGATTGGTCGCGCTATGTCGCCGCATCGGTCAACAGTCGCGTCTATACCCCGATCCACTCAACCGATGGCCTGCCGAGCCAGGGTTTTTATATCGTTGAACGCTATACGCTGACCGCCGACTTTACCGACGATTGCACCGGATCGCACCTGCGCTGTCGATCGTCCGCCTTGCGCATCGAGCGGATGGACCTGACCCCGATCGAGAGCGCAAACACCCAGCCCAGTTAAAGCCAGCGGCGCACCCGCGCTTTGTAGGCAACATATTCGGCACCGAATTTGGCGGTGAGATAGCGCTCCTCGCGCGCGATCACCTGGGTGCGGATGATGATCACCAGCGGCAGTGCCATGAGCAGCGCACCAAGGCTGGACAGTGCCGCCGCAAGGCCCAGGAAAACATGCAACATACCCAGATACATCGGGTTGCGCGTTATGGCATAAATACCAGTGTCGACGATGCTGGTCGTCGATTTCCATGGGCGCACATCATTATGCGCACGGCGAAAGCGCCCCGTCGCGGCGAGCGACAGCCCAATACCGGACCCGATCAGCAGCGCAGCCGCCGCGATCCGCGCCGATGTCGGCAATGCCACCTGCCACGGCAGGATAAAGTCCAGCGCCAGTCCGGCGGCAAGCATCCCCAGATAAATCAGCGGTGGTGGAAAGCTGACCCGCGCGCTGTCCTCGTCAATTTCCATCGTTAGACTCCTTCGCTATCGCCATTGTCTTTCCACACCAAAATCGGATTACGCGCCGCCAGCACCTCGTCAACCCGTGAACGCGGGGCAAAATGCGGGGCAGATTTAAGCGACGGGTCGCCCTGTTTGGCCCGCAGCGCCACACTGCGCAACGCACCGATAAACTGGTCAAGCGCCGCCTTGCTCTCGGTCTCGGTCGGCTCGATCAGCATCGCACCAGGGACCACCAGCGGGAAATAGACGGTCATCGGGTGATAGCCCTCGTCAATCATTCCCTTGGCCACGTCGATTGTCGTAAAGCCTTCCGCCAGACCAGCATCGCTGAACAGCGCTTCGTGCATGCATGGGCCAGCGCCGCCAAAGGGCGCGTCGAGCACATCATCAAGGCTGCGCAAGATATAATTGGCATTGAGCACCGCATCCTCGGCCACCTGGCGCAGGCCATCGGAACCGTGGCTGAGGATATAGGCGAGCGCGCGGGTAAACATCCCCATCTGCCCGTGAAATGCCACCATCCGGCCAAAGCTTTGCCCATGATGATCAGCGGCCGTTTCTTCCTCGATCAGCGTGAAGCTGCCATCGTCCTGCCGCTCGACAAAGGGCAGCGGCGCAAAAGGCGCCAGCGCGGCCGATAACACCACCGGACCAGAGCCCGGCCCACCGCCGCCGTGCGGGGTGCTAAATGTCTTGTGCAGGTTGATATGCATCGCATCAATGCCAAGGTCGCCGGGGCGAACCCGCCCGACAATCGCGTTGAAATTGGCGCCGTCGCAATAAACATAGCCGCCGACGCCATGCACCGCGTCCGATATTGCTCGCATCTCGCGCTCAAACAGGCCGCAGGTATTGGGGTTGGTGATCATCACCCCCGCAATGTCGGGGCCAAGCCGCGCGGTTAGCGCCGCCAGGTCAACGCGCCCCTCTGGCGTGGCCGAGATATTCTCAACCGCAAAGCCCGCAAAGGCTGCTGTGGCGGGGTTGGTGCCATGCGCACTTTGGGGCACCAGGATGACCCGCCGGTCTTGCCCACGCGCCGCCAGCGCCGCTTTGATGCACAATATCCCGCACAACTCGCCATGCGCGCCGGCCTTGGGCGACATCGCTACCGCCTGCATGCCGGTGAGCGCGATAAGCCAGTGTGCCAGTTCATCAATCACGCCGAACGCGCCTTGCACCGTTGATTGTGGTTGCAGCGGGTGAATGTCGGCAAAGCCCGTCATCCGCGCGACCTTTTCATTCAATCGCGGGTTATGCTTCATCGTGCACGATCCCAGCGGAAAAAGCCCAAGGTCGATAGCATAATTTTGGCGCGATAACCGCGTATAGTGCCGCACGGCCTCTGCTTCTGACAAGCCAGGCAAGCCGATGGGGGTCGTGCGCAATATGGCCGATGGGATTGCAAGCCCCTCCCCTTCAGCGGAGGGGTTGGGGTGGGGCCTATCCGCCAATGTTGCGT
>JBEBJX010000127.1:0-4218 GCA_040079655.1 Sphingopyxis sp.
GAAGGGCGCTCATATTGGGTGAATGCCCCCATTGTCCCGCCCCCGCTCCGGTGTCTTGCCCCACCGGAACTGACAGGGAAATTGCGGGGGCAACGCACGCATCACTCCCCGCAAACCCCCATGCCCTGACTCCAGATTGCGACTCGAAAAATCAGAACTCGAAGCGCAGACCAACCTGAAAGCTGCGCGCATCATTGCCAACCTGGCTATCCTCGATCAGCGGCGGATTGCCAGGGCCGGTTCCCCATGCGGCGCCCGCACCCCACGATGAATAATTACGGTTGAGCCAGTTGAACACGTTGAACGCTTCAAAATCGATGGTCACCTCTCGGCCCTCGCCAAACGGAAGCTCGAAGGTTTTGGCAAGGCGCAGGTCGAGTCGACGATAAGCGATCGTTTTTTCAGGGTTGAGCGGCCCACCAAAATTGCCGTAGCAGCATGCGCCATCGGGTGCCCCGCCGCCTGGCGCTGCACCGCCTCCACGGACATTGCCGAACGATGGGCCGGACGAGAGCACCAGCGTGCCCGACAGCGTGATGCCCCACGGCGCGCGGTAATTACCGCTGGTGACAAAGCGCCAGCTCTCCAGCCCATTGACCGGGTTGGTGCCATAGGCATCCTGGCTGGCGCCGTTAAAGAACTCGTCATTATTGAGTTCTTGCGCCACGTTGCTGCGCGCCCGCTGGATCGTCAGCGCACTGGTAAAGCCCCAGGTCGATGCATCGGTAAAGGGCTTTTCCACCGTCAGATAGATGGCGGTATAGGTCGCTGTGCCATCGCTGGCCCCGCGATTCAACTTGCCAGAAAAGCCCGCGAGCTGCCCGTTTTGCGCGGCGCAGATCGCAGTTGGGACTGCGCTGCCATTGCCGTTGCGCAGGCTGCCAGGAGTGAAATCCTGGATCCAGGCATCGCCGCCATCGGTGCACCCCGTAACATTGCCCGCGCCGTCGCGGGTTACCCGCCGCGAATACCAGCCATTTTCATAGAAATTGGCGCGCACAAACTGAAAGATATTGTGTGAACGGATGTGCGCAAAGGTGAGCGAGGTCTGGATCGAGCCGAACCGTTGCCGGATACCAATGTCGAACTGATCCGAATAGGGCAGAGGGGTATCGTTGTTGAGGACAAAGACATTGCCGCCCGCATTACCGTTGGCCGCCGCAAAAGCGCGCAGATTGTTGGGATCGCGTAATGCGGTCGTAAGCTGCGTACAATTGGCCGCATCGGTGCCGCGTCCTGTGCCCAGCGACGCGCCGCCGCCCGGGCAGAAGAACACCGTCTGGATGTTATCCGAATTGGTAAGCTGCTCGATCGCGCCGGCAATGAACAGGCTGCGGTCATAATAGCGCCCCGCGCCGCCGAATATTACGGTCTGGCGGTCGCCGTGCACGTCATAGGAGAAGCCGAAGCGCGGCTGGAACGCATCCGCCTGTGGCCTGCGATTGCGCCCGGTCGAGATATAGTCGTTGGGGTTGATCCCGCGTGCGCGCCATCCGGGATAGTTGCGCAGCGCTGCTGCGATCGGTGACGGGGTGATATAGTTATTATTATTTGCATTGGATTCGATGTCCCAACGCAGCCCAAGGTTGAACGTCCAATGCTTGTCAGGCTTCCATTCATCCTGAATGTAAAGCCCGGTTTGCACATCGCGTGCGCTCAACGTTGGTGCGACCTGCGTATTGATCCGCGCCGCATAGGCAAAGCTGGTGGCGGGATCGAAGGCGCCGGCCGAACCTGGGTTGGTAAAGAAGTAGCGACCACGGAAACTGTTATTGACCGTGCGCGACAGGTCGAGCCGCGAAATCTGGAAACCGGCCTTGAGCGTATGATCGCCGCGGGTCAGGGTCAGATCATCGCGCAGCGTATAGGAGGTCGCAACATCGCCCTGCTCAAAAAAGTGCGAACCAAGCCGCGCATCTTCGGAAAATCCGGTGCCATTGGACAGAACAAACTCCGCTCCGGTGCCGACGCTCGGCGTGGATTGTTCGGATTGGTCATAGGCGAAATTGAACACGTTCAAAAAGTCATCGCCGCTATGTGTCCAGTTGAGCTGATAGCGGTTTTGGTGTGTCAATATGGTGCGGCCATGCGTTGGCGCCGCGTTACTATCGATATCGGCAAGGTTGTTTTCACGCCGGATGAAGGCTTCGAGATTGACGGTGTCATCGCCGCTCGCGAACCAGGTCAGCTTGCCGAAATACAGGCCTTGGTGAAAGTCGAAATTGCGCGCAACACCGTTGATCGCGGTGACCACGCTGGCGGGATAACCGCCAGCCACGGGCGATAATGTGCCCGTGGAGCCGGGCAACCGCTGCGACGTGCCTTCGCCGGCAAAGTAAAAGGACAGCACGCCGGGGATGATCGGCCCGCCAACGTCACCGCCAAACTGATAGCGCCGATATTCTGGCTTGGGCACATTGCGCTGCCGATCAAAAAAGGGCTGGGTGATGAAGCTGTTCGGCTGAAACTCAACGAACGCCGACCCGTGGAACTCATCGCCGCCGGTCTTGGTGACTGCAGTGATCAGCGCCGACCCAACTTGACCGGTTTCTGCACCAAAGTTTTGCGTCTCGATACGATATTCCTGGATTGCGGTCTGCGGGAAGGGGTTGCCGATGCCGAAATTCTGCCCGAAAATACCGCCATGGTTGATCGGGTTCTTGAGGCTCAGCCCATCGAGCAAGACATTGGTGTTCGACGAGGAGGTTGCGCCCGCCTGGAGCTGTGCGGTGCCGCCGGGGGCAACGTTGACGCCGGGCGCAAGGATCGCAAAACTGAGGAAGTTGCGCGAGTTTTGCGGCAGGTTTTCGATCTGCGCGGTGGTGACGTTGGTCGAAACCGTTTCGGTGCGCACTTCGCGGATCGTGCTGCCGCCCATTACCACGATGGTCCCGCTATCGCCGAAATCAACGGTCGACGTATCGCCGACCAGCACGGTGGTCGTCTGCGGATCGTGACCCTGTACCGTCACTTCATAGGTTGATGGCCGCACACCCAGAATGACATAATCGCCGTCGGCGTTGACGCGGCCGGTCTGGCGTTGTCCGGTATGCTGGTCAACCGCCACCACTTCGGTCCCTGCTGCGGCGCCTTCGACATGGCCCTGCAGCGTCGAATTGGAACTCTGGGCTTGGGCGGGAGCCGCCACGACCAGCGCCAGCGCGATGGCCGACGTCGAAATACCGGCAGCGAACCGGCGCATATGTTGTGACTGCATCCCCAAACTCCCCAGAATAAACCCAATATCGACGCTTTTGGTCGATTTCGAAAGTAGCAAGGCGCATAAAAGCCATGACTGCTAGTGATTCGCCTTTGCTCAAGTAACCGATTACACGGCTTTGTAACCGGTTACAATAGAGCTGTCACTTAAAAGCATTCGAAAATGTCAAAGCTGTGACAAATCTACCGCGCTTCTACCGCGCTGCCATCTCCATGCTAGCTGGGCCGCTGCGGATGCGGGTGATGAAATCGGCGTGGTCCATCATCTGCTCGGCATTGTCGGCAATCACATCACGGAGATTGCCCAGATGCTGCATGACTTGCGCATCGGGGATGATATCGACCATCGGGTCGGCGCGCGCGATAAGCCCCTGGCCGATCAGCACCTGGACCCAGCTTTCCTCGCGGAAAAGCTCGGCCTTGCCATGCATGAAAAATCGCGCGGACGATGCGAACAGCGCCAGTCGTTCGGTCAGGCTGTCGGGCACAGCCATATCACGCACATAGCGCCAGAACGGCGTGTCCTGCCGCTCGGTCACTTTGTAATGGGCGATGATGAAATCGCGCACATCGCAATATTCAAAATCGGTTTGGCGATTATACTCGGCAATATCGGCCGCATTAAAATCGGCTCCCGGAAATAGCGCGATCAGCCGGAATATCCCTGTTTGGATCAGGTGGATGCTCGTCGATTCGAGCGGTTCGAGGAATCCGCTCGACAGGCCGATGGCAACAACATTGCGCTCCCATGCGCGCATCCGCTTGCCCGGCGCGAACTTTACCGGCATCGGGTCTTTGAGCGGCGCACCGTCGAGGCGCGACAACAGCAGCGTCGCCGCCTCGTCATCGCTGACATGGTCGCTCGAATAGACCATGCCGTTGCCGATGCGGTGTTGCAGCGGGATCCGCCATTGCCAGCCAAATCCGTGCGCGGTTGAACGGGTATAGGGCGTCAAAACGGGCGCATTCTCGCACGGCACCGCCAGCGCGCGGTTGCAC
>JBEBJX010000128.1:0-4213 GCA_040079655.1 Sphingopyxis sp.
GTTCCCTCGGGGCCGCTGGCCCTATGCCGTTGTGCAATTGCGCCAAGACAACCAGCTTGGCACGCTGTGGAACATGGTCGGGTTTCAAACCAAGCTGAAACATGCCGAACAGGTGCGGCTATTCCGCACGATACCAGGGTTGGAAAAGGCAGAGTTTGCGCGCCTCGGTGGGCTGCATCGTAACAGCTTTATCCGATCACCAGAGCTGCTCGATGGCGAACTCAGGCTGAAAGCTGCGCCGCATATCCGCTTTGCCGGGCAGATTACGGGCTGCGAAGGTTATGTCGAAAGCGCGGCAATCGGCCTTGTTGCCGCGCTATTTGCGGTTGCGGAATTGCGCGGGACAGCGCTGCCCCCGCCGCCAAGCGAAACCGCGCTTGGCGCATTGCTTGGCCATATTACGGGCGGGGCCGACGCGGCTAGTTATCAGCCGATGAACGTCAATTTCGGCTTGTTCCCGCCGCTAACCGAAAAAATACGCAAGGCCGATCGCAAAGCGGGGATGACGGGCCGGGCCGGGATTGCGCTTGCGGAATGGACCACCGCCAACCGATCAATCCTCGTCGCCGCCGTCTGATCCGCGCCTATCGCCGCCAGACCTCTCCCCCGGGCAACGACAGCGTGCCTGTGCGCGGCGTTGCGGCGCTGTGGTAGCAAATTCAGCGGCGGTCAGGGCGCCCGAACGATCCGAATCAGCACCGGCAAAACGCTGTCCCGTTGCCGCCGCCCATTCCTCGAACGACAATAGATTGTTGCCATCCTTGTCAAGCCGGCGAAAAGCCTGTGTGCGCGATGACAGCATTTCGATACGGGTTATGGTGCCGTCACGATTGCGGTCATAGCGGGCAAAGCGACGCTCTTCGCGCGACGCGGGGTTCGCGCTGGGCGGTGCGGGTGGCGGTGCCCCGCGCAAATTGGGGTCGGCCACAGGCAGGCCGACATCGGGCGGCGGCAATGCCGCAATATCAGCCGCCGGGGCCTGGCTATAGCCCTGCCAGAGGAAAATGCCCCCTGTCAGCATGAACAGCGCAGATACGCCGCCAATGAGAAATCTGTTCATGCCGTTGCCTCCCATTCTCGCGCTTATTCGGGCCCTTATCATAGCCGCAGCGGCCATGAGATCAACGCCCGAGTATGCCAATTTTCAAGATCGCCCACTGCTCACCGCGCTGTGACCGGCGTCCATCTGCCCGTGCGATTCGCCGCGTCATGCCGATTAAAGACGCCAAGGCGCGCGGTAAATCGCGCAAGGGCAGAGCATTCAGGCGTTGCTGATGAGCGCTCCAACTCTCGACTTCACTCGATTGAAGCGAGCGTTCTACCATCCCCCATGCGCTGCCCGCGTCGGCCAGAATCGGGTGGCTATTGCCCAAAACTCGCCCGGTCATGGTAAATAGATGGGCGCCCGCGACCATTGAGTCACCTGGCACAGAGTCGATTTCCACCATCCAGCTTTCGGCAAAAATCGATAATGTTGAGGCCGGGATATGTGGCAAAACATCGTGCGCGAGTGACGTCAAAAGGGGGTCTGGATGCCCCTCCCCGGCCCTCAACGCAGCCAGTTGATCGACCCACCATCGCAATTTTATTTGCCTCAACGTCGGCTCCTTCCCCCCACGCGCTATCGCCGAAAACAGCGTATTTGCGTGCCACAGCGCCGAAATGGGCGCGCGGGAGCGAGCTGGTATCAACGGAAATATCAGCGGATTGAGCAGCGAGAGCGCGCCCATTTTCACGCCAGCGGGCGGGCTGTCGTCCATGACGTCAACCGCGCCAGAAATAAAATAAGGTCAATTTTCCGGTAACCAATGCTTTGAACTCCACGCCAAGGTTACTGCGCCTATCCAGCACATTCTAATGGACGAATAGCATCATGCTTTTCCTCCAACAGGGGTTTTGAATATGCGTAAGTCATCAGCCACGCTACAGCGTTTGCGGCGCAACCAAAAGGGTAACGTCATGTATATGACGGCGGGCCTGTTGGTGCCGATTTTGGCAACCATGGGTGCGGGGGTCGACCTAGGCCAAGCCTATATGGCCAAATCGCGGCTGCAACAGGCGTGCGATGCCGGTGTGCTTTCGGGCCGCCGCGCGATGGCCGATGGCACCTATACCACTGCGTCACGCGATGCGGCGAACCGCATGTTCAATTTCAACTATTCCAGCGACGAATATAGCAGCACGGGAAGGTCCTTTACCTCGTCTCAGCGCGGCGCCAACGAAGTTACGGCGACAGCGACAGCCACCATCCCGACCATCGTGATGCACGCCTTTGGCACCAGCAGCATACCAATTACCGTAAGCTGCACGGCCAAACTCGAAACATCGAACGCCGACATCATGTTTGTGCTCGATACCACGGGCTCGATGGCGTCGACCAATTCGGGCGATTCGGTCAACCGCATTACCGCGCTCAAAACCGAGGTGATGGCGTTTTACGACACCGTTATGGCGGCGCAAAGCGACACCAGCCAGATCCGTTTTGGCGCGGTGCCCTATTCGGTCAACGTCCATGTTGGCGAAGTGTTGCGCGCCGCCAACCCCAACTGGATTTCGGATACCGCCGAGCTGCCATCGCGCACCGCCAATTTTGTGCCCTATGATCCGCCAGATCTGACCACCTATGGTTCGGTGTTTTACACCAATCCGGTCTATGGGACATGGGCTAACACCTCGACCTATCAGACAGGCTATACCCAGACCGCGTGCAATAATTTGGGTGCGCCAGCAGGAACCACGCCGGTCGCGACCAGCGGCGTTACGACCGTCACCACGGGCACGACAACCGATGCCCAGGGGCGCACCGTCTTTACCTATGAAAACCGCCAGAACTTCTCGCAGACCGTCTATCGTTGGTATCGTGCATCGTCGAACAATACGTCGCCGAACAACCGTTGCTACAAGCAGAGCCGTTCGTATAATTATAGGAAAAATACGCCCTATTCGGTGACGCAAACGCCATCGATTATGCAGTTCCAAAATTATACTTATCAGGCGATGACCTATGATGTCAGCAATATCATCAGCGGTTCGCCAATGGTGGTGCAAACGGGCACCAACGGCACCAATGTCACCGCGTCGTGGAACGGCTGTATCATGGAACGCGACACGGTCGATTTCGCGTCGGGCGATTTTCCGCCGGCCGATGCCTATGACCTCGACATCGACCTGGTGCCGACCAGCAATGACCAAACCAAATGGAAGGTCCTGCTGCCCAATATCGCGCACCCCAGCGCGAGCAACTATGGCAGCTTTCAGACGCCAACTCCGGTGACGACCACCAGCAATTATGCAAGCTATGCGGCAAACGGCGGCGCTGTATGCCCCACTGCGGTGCGGAAGCTGGCAGCCATTCCGGTGGCGCAGCGCGCAACCTTTGCTAACTATATCAATTCGCTGCAACCCGGCGGCAACACCTATCATGATGTCGGTATGGTGTGGGGAGCGCGGCTGATTTCGCCGTCGGGGATCTTCGCGTCGGAAAACGCAACCGCCCCCAATGGCAATGCGATCAGCCGTCATATCGTGTTCATGACCGACGGTGAATTGGTTCCAGCCAAGGGTATTTACGGCTTTCAGGGCCAGGAATATGAGATGGAGCGCGTCGGCGGCGCCAATAATACCGAATTCGTTGCCCGCCATGAAGCGCGGTTCCAGGCGGTTTGCAATGCGGCGCGGGCGCGCAACATCACGGTGTGGGTGGTCAGCTTCGGCACCACGCTCAACAGCAGCATGCAGGCTTGCGCCAGCGGCGACAAGGCGTTCCAGGCCAATAACCAGGCGCAATTGCACGCGCAGTTCCAATCGATTGCATCGCAAATCACGCGCCTGAGGTTGTCGGAATGATGCGCGCGGCACCCATAAAGCCCAATCGGGCGGCCCGTCGGCATTTGCTTCGTGATGAACGCGGTGCCTATATGATGGAGATGGCGCTCATCATGCCAACATTCTTGTTGCTGGTGATGGGGACCTTCGACATGGGTTTCCAGATGTACGCCAAGGCGTCGTTGAACGGTGCGGTCGAGCACGCCGCGCGGACCAACACACTCGAGCAGAATTCATCGGACCAAACCGCCGTCGATCAGCGTGTGCGCGACCAATTAGCGAATACCGCGCGCTATGCGAGCCTCACCTTTTCGCGCACCAACTATGTGAGCTTTTCGGATTTGAACAACCCCGAAACATTCAACGACACCAATAGCAATGGCGCGCA
>JBEBJX010000129.1:0-4190 GCA_040079655.1 Sphingopyxis sp.
CCACCACACCCACCACTACGCCCTCCACATTATCCCATCGCTCTGATATGCCTCGCGCATGACAATTTATTCTCCGCTCTTAGCGCTCACTTCAACGCCATCATGCCTGATCGCTTCGCAGTGCGGATTGGGCGAGGGGCCGCGTTGGCACAGCCAGGAGGCGCGGCTTTACTGGGTCGACATTCCGGCCAAGGCGATGCACCGCTGGGACAGCCGCAGCGGCATGCAAGAGAGCCGCAGCTTTGACGCGCCGGTGGCCTGCTTTGCGTTTCGCAAATCGGGCGGGATGGTGCTCGGGATGAAGGATGGTTGCGCGCTGCTCGACGATTGGGACGGCGTTCCACGCCCGTTCGGTGGCCAAATATTGGCGGGCAAGCCACATCACCGGATGAATGACGGGCGCTGTGATGGTGCCGGGCGCTTTTGGGTCGGCAGCGTCAATGAGGCAAAGGATGCCGCTGACGCCGCGCTCTATCGGCTCAGCGTTGCGGGCGATCTGATCGAAATCGAAGGAGGAATGATGACCTGTAACGGTGCGGGGTTTTCCTCTGGCCTTCCCCTAGACACGTCTGGCGGCTTTGCTGGCCTTCCCCACCCGCAGGCGAGCGCGGCTGGCGGAAATGGCAGCCGCTTTTGCCACACCGACACACCCAGCCACGCGGTGCGCATCTATGATTACGACCCAGTTGTCGGCACGCTCACCAACCACCGCGTCCTCCATCAGTTCACACGCGGCGTCGGGCCGGGGCTTGGCCGCCCCGATGGCGGCAGCTTTGACGAAGAGGGCTGTTATTGGACCGCGCTATTCGATGGCTGGCGCGTCGTGCGTTTATCGCCAACGGGTGAAGTGCTGATGGACATTCCCCTGCCCATTCAGCGGCCAACGATGATCGCGTTTGGCGGCGCGGATCGCCGCACCGCCTTTGTCACCAGCGCGCGGACGGGGCTGAGCGAGGCTGAGCTGGCCACACAACCCCATGCTGGCGACGTCTTCGCCTTTCGGGTCGATGTGCCGGGGGTGGAAGAGTTTACTTTTGGTGGATGACCTGCCGCCTAAGCAATCGCTTATGGACGCTTCGTAAACCAAACCCCAATTGCTCATCTGTTTCATGGTCGGCACCAAGCCTTCCTTTACCAAGCAGAGGGATGCCCCATGAACTCGAAGCCCGCAACACCCCGCCGATGGGACCCCATCGTCAAATTGACCCATTGGGGCGTCGTGACCATCGTCATCATCAACACACTTCTCATCGGCGAAGGGTCAATCGCCCATGTCTGGGCTGGATATTGCCTGGCGGCGCTGCTCGCCTTGCGATTGCTTTGGGGGTTGGTAGGGCCTAAATCGGCGCGGTTTTCATCATTCCCGCCCAGCCCTGTGCGCGCCATCGCGCATATCCGCGACATCACGGCGGGCCGCAAGGAAGAGCATCGCTCGCACAACCCCCTTGGCGCCCTGATGGTCTATGCGATCTGGGCGACATTGGCTGGAATCATAGCCACAGGCGTTGCAATGGCGGGGCCGCCGACACTGCCGAGTGCGCGCGAGTTGCAGTCACTGCAAAGCCTGACGCGTGGAGAGGGCGCAGAGGCTAGCGAGCATGAGCAAGCCGAGCATGGCGGCAAGGGCAGCGGAAGCGATGAAGCCGAGGGCGAGGGCGAGAGCGAGGGCGAGAGCGAGAGCGACGAATCAGGTGAAGTCGCCGAGGAATTGCACGAACTGCTTGTCAATTTACTCTATGTCTTGATCGCGCTCCATCTTATGGGTGTGATATTCGAAACACGGCGCAGCGGCCCGCAAATTGTCCGCGCGATGATACCAGGAGCAAAATGACCCCATCGTCTGTAACACCAATTGAGCATCATAATCGTCGCACCCCGATGGTGGCGGCGGTTGTGATGTTACAGGCAATTGCGGCCACTTTTTTCATCGCTGACGCTATCGGCGACATGGTCGAAGGCGGCCTCAGCGGGCATGTGCTTATCGAGCTCGCCATTGCACTGGCGCTGGTCGTCGGCGTTCTCTTTGGAGCGTGGCAGTTGCGCCAGATGCTGGCTGAAGCAAGATTGCGAGCCACCGCCGTCGCTGTAGCGCAAGGGGCGCTGGCCGATTTGATCCGCGCCCGCTTTGCCGAATGGCGGCTGACCGACGCCGAGGCCGACGTTGCCCTATTCTTGCTCAAAGGGTGCGACATCAGCAATATTGCACAATTGCGCAACAGCGCGAGCGGGACCGTGCGCGCCCAATTGGCGAGCATTTATCAAAAATCGCAGGTGACTTCGCAGGCGCAATTCATGAGCCTGTTTCTTGATGATCTAATTGGGTGACGCCGACTTTGACTCCATGGCGATAGTGGGTCACACATTTCATTTGCAACTATCCCTCCGCGCGTCATAGTGCGGCAACACAGTATTTCAGAAGGATTCTTCCTCCATGCGCACCCGTATCCCCCTGTTGCTCGGTAGCACCGCCATGCTCGCCTCATGCTCGACGATGAATGATACCACGGCCGCGACGCCCCCTGTTGCCACCACCCCCGTCGCAAGCGCCAACCCGCTGACGGCGACTTGGGCGGGCGAGCATGGCGGGGTTCCCGCATGGAACCGCATGAATGTCGAGGATTTTCCGGCCGCCTTTACCGAGGCGATGGACGATATGCGTCGCCAAGTCGCGGTTATCCGTGATAATCCGGCTGCACCGTCGTTCGAAAACACTCATGTGGCAATGATGCTGGCCGGAGAAAAGATCGAACGCATATATACCTATTGGGGCGTGCAGACCTCGAACCTGTCAAACGAGAGGGTTCAGGCGCTTGAGGCCGAGTTGGAGCCACGTCTATCGGCTTTCTTCGATGAAATCAGCCTCGATGATAAATTATTCCAGCGGTATAAATCTATTTATGACGGTCGCGCAGGCGCTGGGCTAAACGCACAGCAAATGCGCATCGTTGAGCGCTCATTTGAGGACTATGTGCGCAACGGTGCCAACCTCAATCCAGCGCAAAAGGCGCAGTTGACGGCGATCAACACCGAACTTGCGGGCAAATTTGCCGAATTTGGCTCCAAACTTCTCGCCGATGAGCAGATGCTGACCTATGTCACGAATGAGGCGGAACTGGCGGGGCTTGACGCAGGCTTCAAGGCCAGTCTGGCCGCTGCAGCGGCTGCAGCGGGGCACCCCGGACAATGGGCCATCAAAAACACCCGCTCTTCGGCTCAGCCTGTATTGCAATTCGCGCATAACCGGAGCCTGCGCGAGCGGGTGTGGCGCGCCTTTACCCGTCGTGGCGACAATGTCGGGGCCAACAATACGGGGGCAACCATAAGCCGGATCTTGGTTTTGCGGCAACAGCGCGCGGCATTGCTGGGGTTCCAGAACCACGCTTATTATCGCATGGCAGACACCATGGCGGGCAACCCTGACCGTGCGATGGACCTGATGATGCGGGTGTGGCGGCCAGCGGTAGCGCGAGTGCGCGAAGAAGTGGCCGATATGCAGGCGATTGCCAATAGCGAGGCGGCAGCGGCTCACACTGCGCCCATTACAATCGAGGCGTGGGATTATCGCTATTTTGCCGAAAAAGTGCGCAAGGCGCGCTACGACCTGTCCGAAAATGAGGTGAAGCCCTATCTCCAGCTCGACAATCTGGTCAACGGCATGTTCTGGGCGGCGGGGCAGCTTTATGACCTCAATTTCCGCGAAACCACCGGCAGTATTTCAGTGTTCGACCCCGCCGTGCGCACATTCGACGTGACCAACAGCCGTAGTAATGCGCATGTCGGGATCCTCTATCTCGATAATTTCGCACGCGATGGCAAACGCTCTGGCGCATGGATGAACACTATGCGTGGACAGCGGCGGCTCAGCCCTGCGGCGACGGTGGTTGCCTCAAATAACAATAATTTTACACGCGGCGCGAACGGGGCTCCAACGCTGATCAGTCTGGACGACGCATCAACGCTGTTTCACGAATTTGGCCACGGCATCCATTATCTGTTGCAGGATGTGCATTACCCCGCATTGGCTGGCGTGCCTCGCGATTTTGTCGAATATCCTAGCCAGGTGAATGAAAATTGGTTGATGACACCAGAGGTGCTGGGCCGCTTTGCCACGCATTGGCAAACCGGCGCACCGATGCCCCAAGCGTTGCTTGATAAGATTGCTGCATCGGATAAGTTTAACCAAGGCTTTG
>JBEBJX010000130.1:0-4106 GCA_040079655.1 Sphingopyxis sp.
GCATGTGCTGACGCTGGCGAGCGACGCAGGGCTGATCGACGGCGGATTGAAACTGCGCACGATGCGGCTGCCCGATCTGTTTCAGGAGCATGACGCGCCCGACAAGCAATATGCCGCCGCCGGGCTGGATGCGGCGGCGATTGTCGAGACGGTGCTCCGCGCGCTCAGGCACAATAGCGTCGGGGTTGATGAAGCGGGGGTGGCGTAGGTGGCGAAACGGAAACTGGTTATGCGCGTCACATTGATTCTCCTCGCGCTGTATCTGATGTTTCTGGTCGCAATCTGGTTTGCGCAGCGGTCAATATTGTTTCCCGCCCCACAGCAAGCCGTGCCGCTACCGACAGGCTATACGCAAGTGCAACTGCACACATCGGACGGCCTATCGCTCAAGGCAGCATATAGGCGCGCCGAGCAGGGCAAACCGACGATAATCTTCTTTCATGGCAATGGTGACAATTGGTTTGGTGCGGCCATCGCTACAGAGGCATTTGCGGCCAATGGCTACGGTATATTCTTGCCTGAGTATCGAGGTTACGCTGGCAATCCGGGCGCGCCCAGTGAAGACGGATTGTATCGGGATGGGCGTGCGGCACTTGACTGGTTGAGAGAGCAAGGCATTGAGCATCGTAACCTCGTGATCGTCGGCAATTCCATCGGATCTGGCGTCGCCACGCAAATGGCGCTCGAAAGCGATCCGGCCGCGTTGGTGCTGATCTCCCCATTCGCGTCGTTACCCGTGCTCATGAACGAGAAAATATCGCTCGTACCCATAGGCCTGTTACTCCGTGATCGTTTCGAAAATGAGACCAAATTACCGGAAATACGCGGGCCGACCCTGTTGCTGCACGGGACAGGTGACACGCTCATTCCTGCAATGCATGCGCAGCGGCTCAAACGGGCACACCCCGCGGCCGACCTTGTGCTTGTGCAGGGAGCGGGTCACGAATTGGCCTATATCCCGCTTACACAGCAGCGCATCATACAATGGTTGAGCGCGCACCTTGAGGATACCCCATGACCCCCACCGCCACCATATTGCTGCTCGGATCGGGCGAGTTGGGGCGCGAGTTCACCATTTCGGCCAAGCGGCTGGGCGCGCGGGTGATTGCGTGCGATGCCTATGCGGGCGCCCCAGCGATGCAGGTGGCGGACGGGTGCGAGGTTTTTTCGATGCTCGACGGCGGGGCTTTACGCGCCGCGATCCTCCGCCACCGCCCCGACCTGATCGTGCCAGAGATTGAGGCGATCCGCACCGAGGTGCTGGTCGAGGTCGAGGCCGAGGGCTTTACCGTTGTGCCGTCGGCCCGCGCAGTCGCGCTCACCATGAACCGCGATGCCATCCGCGATGTGGCCGCGCGTGAGCTCGGTGTGCGGACATCGCGCTATGCCTATGCCGAGAGCCTGGCCGAGGCCGAAGCGGCGGGAGCCGACATTGGTTATCCGTGCGTCGTCAAACCGGTGATGTCGTCATCGGGCAAGGGGCAGAGCGTGGTCCGCGATGCCGCCGACATGGCCGCCGCGTGGGACTATGCGGTTGGCGCGATGCGCGGTGATCGGGTGCGCCTGATCGTCGAAGAATTTATCGCCTTTGACTATGAAATCACGCTGTTGACCGTGCGGCATCGCGGGGCCGATGGCGCGCCGTGCGTATCTTTTTGCCCAGCCATCGGCCACCGCCAGGAACGCGGCGATTATCAGGAAAGCTGGCAGCCCACGCCGATGAAGCCAGAGCATATCGCGGCGGCGCAGGATATGGCGCGGCGGGTGGTCGATAATTTGGGCGGCTATGGCCTGTTCGGCGTCGAGTTTTTTGTCGCGGGCGACGCGGTGATATTTTCCGAACTATCCCCCCGCCCGCACGACACCGGCATGGTGACGCTGATCTCGCAACATTTGAGCGAGTTTGACCTGCATGCCCGCGCGATCATGGGCCTGCCGATCCCGCCGATCAGCATGAGCGCGCCCGCCGCCGCATCGGCCGTGGTGCTCAGCGATCGCGACGCAAGCGATTTTGCGTTTCGAGGGTTGGCCGAGGCGCTGGCATTAGGGAGTCTTTCTGGGGGCGATGAGGCGAGCCGCGTCGATGTGCGCATCTTTGGCAAGCCCGTGACCCGCCCCTATCGGCGAATGGCGGTGGCGCTGGCGACCGGCGCAACGACAGACGAAGCGCGCGCACTGGCCAAGCGGGCTGCGGACGCGGTGCGGATAGAGTATCGTTAGCGCGTTTTGTTTGCGCTTCCCCTAGCCAAGGCTAGCGCGTTTTGTTTGCGCTTCCCCTAGCCAAGGCTAGCGCGTTTTGTTTGCGCTTCCCCTAGCCAGGGCTAGCGCGTCAGCCGCCCGTTGCGGTTCCCGCCACAGCCTGCGCAAACTGACCAGCGCCGGCGGGAGCCGAGAGAATATCGCGCGTCACCGACCCTTTGTTGACGGTGAAGGTGCCAGGGTCGCCAACCACCGAGCGGATGCCCGCTTCGGCCCGGGCAACGCCAGCACGGTTGAGCATGCTGATCTCGGTCGCGCTGCGCGGTGCCGGGCCGCCAAACAGCGCCTGCAGCGTCTGTTCCGCCGCTGTTTCGGTGGTCGCCGCCGGTGCGCCGGGTTGTGGCGGGGCCAGCGCGAAATCGGGCGGGATGATGAGCGGCGCGGCGCGCGTCACCGCATATTCGTCGGGCCGATTGCGGTTGAACAGGTTGGTCGAGCCACAGGCCGACAGCAGCATCGCCGAAGCGGTGAGGGCCAAAATGAGAGATTTACGCATATATTCGTTCCTTTAGAGCTGATTTTTCTCTTACCGTGATTTCCGAGCCGTAAAATGCTTCATTTTACTCGAAATCACTATCCCGAATCCGTGGTTGCGCCGCAAAGCGCAGATGCCCCTTAGGCCGCCTTTTCGCGCAACATGAGCGCGCGCGCAACCAAAAGCAGCACACCGATGGTAATTGCCGCGTCGGCGACGTTAAAAATCAGGAACGGGCGAAAATCGCCGAAATGCAAGTCTGCAAAATCAACGACATAGCCAACGCGGACCCGATCAACAATATTGCCCAACGCCCCGCCCAGCACCAAGCTGAGCGCGATCACATCGCCGCGCGCCCGCTCGCGCCACAGCCACAGCGCCACAGCGCCCGCGACCAGCGCGGTCAGCGCGACCAGGAACCAGCGCTGTGTCTCGCTCTGCGCAGTCAGCAACCCGAACGAAATGCCGTAATTTTGCGCCCAGGTCAGGTTGAAAATGGGCAACAGGACGATCTGACGGACCGCTTCGAGGTCGAGCGGGCCGGTGACCAGCCATTTGACGCCCTGGTCAATCGCGAACACGGCTGCGGCGATGATGAGGCCAAGGCGGCGAAGCGCAAATTGCGCTTGGTGCAGGGGCGCGGCGGGGAGTGGTGTCATACGGGGTCCTTAGCGAATAATTTTGTCATGCTGAACTTGTTTGGGCATCCATAAGCCGGATTACCTTACCCTCTCCCCTTGCGGGAGAGGGATGCGAAGACTTGGTGATGCAATCGCCTAGTCAAAGCTGGGTGAGGGGTTTTGACGTTGCATAAACACTCAACCTTATCACCCCTCATCCAAGTTCGCCTAGAGCCGTTCCGGATCAAGGCTGCCTATCCTTCTCCCGCAAGGGGTGAAGGGGTCTTCACCACCTCCGCACACCGGCCGCACAGCGCGCCGTCCTCGCTCACTTCGGGGAGGTGACGCCAGCAGCGCCCGCATTTGTGATGGGTGGTGGGGGTGATAGAGACCGGGCCGTTGAACTCACCACGTGGCTCAAGCAACGAAACTCGGGCAGCGATGCAGATTTCAGCCCAGTCGATGCCGTTATATTGCCCGGAATAGGCAGTGTGCATTGGAACATCGACTTCTGCCTGCAAGCTGGAGCCGATCATCTTATCGCGCCTTAATGGCTCAATGGCTTCGTTGACGCCATTACGGATGGTTCGGATGGTCTCCCACCTCTCCACCAACTTGTCATCCCCGCGCAAGCGGGGGTCCATGGTATCGTCACCAGATGGGTTCCCGCTTGTCCGGGAATGACTGGGGGAGGGGCGGGAAGGACCAAGGTTGGGCAATTCCGGCCACTCCAGCAAATGCACCGAGCCTGC
>JBEBJX010000131.1:0-4088 GCA_040079655.1 Sphingopyxis sp.
CTCCGCCTCGGCGTCAACATCGACCATGTCGCAACCATCCGCAATGCACGCGGCGGGACACATCCCGACCCGGTGCGCGCGGCCGAAATCGTCGCGGCGGTCGGCGGCGATGGCATCACCGCGCATCTGCGCGAAGATCGGCGGCATATCCGTGACGAAGACCTGGCGCGGATCATGGCCGCGACCGCGCTTCCGCTCAATTTGGAGATGGCAGCGACCGAGGAAATGATGGAGATTGCGCTGCGCCACCGCCCGCACGCCGCCTGTATCGTTCCCGAAAGCCGTGAGGAACGCACCACCGAGGGCGGGCTTGATGCCGCTGGGCTGCACAACCGCATTGCGCCGATTGTCGCGCGGCTGGCCGATGCTGGCATCCGTGTCAGCCTGTTCATCGAGCCCGAAGCCCGGCAGATTGAGGCAGCGATGCGGCTGAAGGCACCGATCGTCGAATTTCACACCGGCCGCTATGCGCACCTCGCCTTTGACGGTGATCGCGCCGGCGTGGAGGCGGAATTGAAGCGCATCGCCGATGCCGCCGCGCTCGCTGCGAAAAACGGTATTGAGCCGCACGCTGGCCATGGCCTGACGTTCGACAATGTCGTCCCCATCGCCGCAATCCCGCAGCTCGCCGAGCTCAATATCGGCCATTATCTGGTCGGCGAGGCGATTTTCATCGGGCTTGAGGAAAGCATCCGCCGCATGCGTAACCTGATGGACGCGGCGCGAGACCCCTTATGAAACCTGCGAGGAGCCATAGGCGACGCGGCAATCCAGAGCGGTGTATGGCTGCCTCTGGATTGCTTCACTTCGTTCGCAATGACGGCCTGCTGGCACCCTCATGATCATCGGGCTTGGCTCTGACCTGTGCAATATCGAGCGTATCCAGGCCTCGCTCGACCGCTTTGGGACACGATTCGAGCAGCGTGTCTTCACCGAAACCGAGCAAGCCAAGGCTAACCGCCGCCCCTTTACCAAAGCAGGGACGCTCGCCAAGCGCTTCGCCGCCAAAGAAGCCTTTGCCAAGGCGGTCGGCACCGGGTTCAAGCGCGGTGTGTTCATGCGCGATATCGGCGTCGTCAATGCGCCAAGCGGGGCACCGACCCTGGCGCTATCGGGCGGCGCAGCGGCGCGTCTGGCGGCGATGACCCCAGCGGGGCACGCCGTCCATATTCATTTAACCTTGACCGATGATCATCCATGGGCACAAGCGTTTGTTATATTAGAGGCGCTGCCAACAGCAGAGCCAAAGGAGAACAACCTGTGAATGACGCCGTGAGTGAAGACGTGAGCGCTGCCGCCCCCGCAGCCGAAACGATAGAAGACAAAGGCAGTTGGCTGGCCGAGCTTCGCAATTTCGCCATCCTGTTGCTGATCGTATTTTGCATCCACAGCTTTGTCGCCAAACCATTTTACATCCCATCCGCATCAATGATGCCGGGGCTGCTGGAGGGCGATCGGCTGGTGGTCAGCAAATATCCCTATGGCTGGTCTTTTTCATCGGTCAGTTTTCACCTGATGCCGCCCAGCGAAGGACGTGTTTTGTCGCGTTATCCGGAACGCGGCGACGTTGTCATCGTTGAACCAAATGGCATGCGCGAAGATTATATCAAACGCGTTGTCGCGCTGGCTGGTGACACGGTGCAGGTGCGCGCGGGCCGCCTCATCATCAATGGCGCTGCGATCAAGAGCGAGGTGATGCCCGAACGCGCTTTGCCATATGACGCCAATAATAAATGCGATGGTGGCCGCATAGTGAATGATGCCTCTGGCACCGCGCAATGCATGGTCCAGATTGTGCGCGAAACCTTGCCCAGCGGCGTCACTTACGACACCATTGATTCGGGCTATCGGCAATGCATTCCGTCCGAGCCATGCGCCGACGATTTTGGGCCCTACCGTGTGCCCGCTGGGCGCGTTTTCGTGATGGGCGATAATCGCGACAACAGCTCAGACAGCCGCTTCCCGTCTGGCCAGCCATATCTTGGCGTTGGCGGTGCGGTGCCGCTCGAGAATATCGGCGGTCGGGCGGAGTTCATCACCTTCAGCCTCGATGGCACGGCGACATGGTATAACCCGATCAGCTGGTTCAGCGCGATGCGCGGCGGCCGTGCGGGCACCAGTTTGCGGCCATCGCGGGTGGCGCGTCGTTAAGCCCACCCCTAGCCCCTCCCGCAAGCGGGAGGGGAGCGAGGCTTGCCGCGGCGAGAGGCGCGGTTAGACGCAGCGGGGTGGGTATGTTGAGGAGCTACGATCAATGAGCGAGACACCCGGCCCCAATGAAATGCGCGACCCCTTTGTGCGCCAGGAGCTTTTGCGCGCCGCGATCTGGGTTGGCATGGCGGTCGGCGTCGCCCTGCTTTGGATCCTCGCACAACCGATATTGCTGATCGTTGCAGGCATTGTTTTCGCCACGATGCTTGATGGTGGCACCCGGCTGCTCGGCCGGATATTACCTGTGGGGCGCGGATGGCGGCTGGCCATTATATTGCTCGTGTTGATCGGCCTGTTTGGCTGGACCGCCAATTTCGCCGGCAACCAGCTGGCAGGCCAGATTGCTGAGCTGCAACGCGTGCTGTTTCAACAAATCGACCGTGCGATGGCATGGGGGCGCGGCCATGGTTTTGAGGGGCTGGCCTTTGACCCCGAACAGGCATTGCAATATCTCGCCGGTTCAGTGGGCCGTGTCACGGCGGCGGTGGGCACCGTTTTGGGCGGCCTCACCAACATCATCATGATTATCGTGCTCGGCCTGTTTTTCTCGATGGAACCGCGGCTTTATGAACGCGGTGTCGCCTGGCTGCTGCCGATGGCTGGGCGCGAACATTTCTATGATGTCAGCGCCGAAGTAGGCGCGACGCTGCGCCGATTGATGGCAGGCCGATTGCTGGGCATGCTCGTTGAAGGTGTCGCGACATGGCTGTTGCTCGCCGCTTATGACATACCGATGGCCGCGCTGCTGGGCATCATCACCGGAATATTGGTGTTCATCCCCAATATCGGCGCGATCTTTTCTGGCCTGTTGATGGTGCTGGTCGGCTTTTCGGTGGGGCCCAATGCGGGATTATATGCCATCGCCGTCTATTTCATCGTCCAGACCATCGACGGCTATGTCATCGTGCCGATGGTCGCCAAGCGCACGGTTGACCTCGCGCCCGCGCTGGTGCTTGGCGCACAGCTGTTGTTCGGCGCGCTGTTCGGCATATTGGGGCTGGCGCTGGCCGATCCGATCATGGCGACCATCAAGGTTGCGCTAGAGAAAAATGCCGAGCGGGCAGCACGCACTGCGAACGCCAAGGCCGATGCGACGAAGGCACCCGCCGCCGCGCGGATTGCGCGCAGGGTTCAGCGCAAGGGATAGAGCGAGATGCCATCCCCAGCCACGTTCGTCCTGAGGTGCGGCTGAATGTAATGAAGTCGCGTATCGAAGGACTGTTCTTGCGCACTCAGGGCGAACGGGTGTTTGTCAGTCCCATAGCTGCCATCAAGGCTGTGGCGGAGGCGCACCACCGCCAGCGCCGCCGCCCTGACCCTGCATCATCTGCTGCATCATCTGCTGCTGCTGCATCAGCGCGCGCATCTCGGCCTCGCTCTTGATATCTTGCAGCTCGACGGTGAACTCAAGGTCGCTATTGGCGGGAATCGGCCCCTGCCCTGCCGCGCCATAGGCCAGCACCGCGGGAATACGCAGGATATATTTGCCGCCAACCTGCATCCGTTTCAGCCCTTGCGAGAAGCCGGGGATCATGCTGCCCACGGGCAGTGGCGTATTATCACCGCTGTCAAACACCGTGCCATCGGCCGCCAGCCGCCCCTCATATTTGATGAAGGCAACCTCGCTGTTGGTCGGGAAAGCCCCCGTGCCCGCGCGCACCGTCGTCATCGAAATGCTTGGGCTGTTTGACAGATACAGCGCCCAGGCCACCGCGCCGGCGAGCAGCAAGATGATGCCGCCCCACAATATCGCGACCCCCGATTTGGCAACAGGGCGCAGCGGAACGGCGGTGGTGGTGGACATGTGGTTTTCCCCAATCGGACAAGTGGTTTGTGCCGATATAGCGGACCATGCGCGGTGCGCAATGACCGGCCAA
>JBEBJX010000132.1:0-4030 GCA_040079655.1 Sphingopyxis sp.
GATCATGAGATTTTTATCCGCACCGGCGGCGAAGTCCGCTTTCTGCGCGTGAGCGCGGTGTTACAGCGCCGTGTTGCGGCATTGGTGCTGATCGCGCTCGGCCTGTGGCTGGCGGCGACGATTGGCATGCTCATCTGGCAGGCAAGCAGCAGCTATCAACAGCGCGACGTTGCGGCGCGCGCGGTTGCTGTTGAACGCGCCGAAGCCCGTGTCGCCACCGAGGCTGAGCGCATAGCGGCGCAAGTCCGCTCGCTCGGCGCACGTCAGGACTATCTCGAAGGCGTGATAGCCGCCGATTTCGGCAATGATTCACCCCCGCCCGCCCCCGTTCCACCACAGCCAGCAACAACGCCAGCAACAACCGACCGGATCAGCGCATTGCGCGCCATTGGGACGCGTCAAACCCGCCTTGCCACCGCCATGACCACCGCGATCGAAGCGCGCAGCAGCCGCGCCGAAGCTGCGCTTAGCGCCGTGGGCATTCGCGCCGGATCGACTGCCAATCAGGGTGGCCCGTTCATCGCGGCATCGCGCCGCGCGATAGCTGCCCCGCGAGATCCCGCTTTCCAACGCCTGGCACAGGCGGTGTCCCGCATGGAGCTGGTCGAACAACTCATACTATCGATCCCCTCCTCACTGCCGGCAGAGGGGATGAACCTTTCCAGCGGATTTGGTTATCGTCACGACCCGTTCACTGGCGCTGGGGCGATGCACGCTGGCCTCGATTTCAAGGGCGCGCATGCCAGCCCGATCCGCGCCGCCGCCGCTGGCCGCATTGCCTTTGTTGGCCGCCAATCAGGCTATGGTAATACTATCGAAGTTGATCATGGACACGGCATCATGACACGCTATGCGCACATGGCGGGCTTTACCGCCCGCGTCGGCCAGCCCGTTACACCGGGTCAGCAGATCGGCCTGATGGGCTCGACCGGGCGATCGACGGGGACCCATCTGCATTTTGAAGTGCGCGTTAATGGTAATGCTGTTAACCCACGTCGTTTTTTGGAGGCTAACCCCGATGTTCTCGAAGTCCAAGCCAACGTCAGCCAACGCGTCGGCTCTCGTATCAGCGCCCGCTAGAATGGCGAGTAGCGGACGCGGCGCGACTTTCTCAATCCTCGGCGCTGACGTCGTGGTTACGGGTAATGTTGCTGCCAGCGTAGATTTGCATATTGATGGCCGCATCGACGGCGATCTGGCCTGCGCCAACTTGGTGCAGGGGCAGGACAGCGTCATCAAGGGCGCGATAACCGCAGAGAGCGCCAAATTATCGGGCACAGTCGAAGGGTCGATCAACGCCCGCGACCTGACGCTCCACGCCAGCGCGCGGATTACGGGCGATGTGACTTATGAAAATCTAACCATAGAACAGGGCAGCCAGGTCGAGGGCCGCTTTACGCACCGCCGCAGTGGTGCGGGCAGCACGACAAGTGGCAAACTCACGCCGACTCCCCCTTTGCTTGAATTGACGGGCGCCCAGGCGGTTTAGCCGCTTTCATGGCGGTCAACATCAACACCGTGGCCTTTTTAGGCCTGGAAGCCAAACCAGTTGAGGTGCAGTGCCAGATCGCACCGGGGCTGCCCGCCTTTGTCATCGTCGGCCTGCCTGACAAAGCGGTAGCGGAAAGCCGCGAGCGGGTGCGCGCCGCCCTATCCTCCATCGGCCTCTCGCTTCCACCCAAGCGCATCACAATCAACCTCTCGCCCGCCGACCTGCCCAAAGAAGGGTCGCATTACGACCTGCCGATCGCGCTGGCTTTGCTCACCGCGATGGGCGCGTGCGACGCCGAGACGATATCGCACTATCTGGCGCTGGGTGAGCTTAGCCTTGATGGCCGCATCTCGGCGGTGCCTGGAGTGTTGCTGGCCGCGCTCCATGCCACCGAAACACAGCAGGGGATTATCTGCCCCGCAGCCCAAGGTGGAGAGGCGGCATGGGCCAGCGAGATTGAAATCGTCGCTGCACCCGATCTGTTAGCACTGCTCAACCATTTGAACCGTAGCGGGCACCTGCTTCCGCCCGAGCCTGGTGATATTGTCGAAACGACACATGGCCCAGATTTAGGCGAAGTCAAAGGGCAGGAGACGGCCAAACGCGCGCTCGAAATCGCGGCGGCGGGCGGGCACAATCTGTTGATGGTGGGGCCGCCTGGTGCGGGTAAATCGATGCTCGCCGCGTGCTTGCCCGGCATTTTGCCACAACTCACCCCCGCCGAAGCATTGGAAGTGTCGATGATCGCCTCGATAGCCGGGCAATTGGATGGTGGGCGAATGACGCGGGCGCGCCCGTTCCGCTCACCCCACCACAGCGCCTCGATGCCCGCACTGGTGGGTGGCGGTTTGCGCGTGCGCCCGGGTGAAATCAGCCTGGCGCATCTGGGTGTGCTGTTCCTCGATGAGTTGCCGGAGTTTCAGCGCGCCGTGCTCGACAGCTTGCGCCAGCCGCTGGAGGCCGGCGTGGTCAGCATCGCACGCGCCAATGCGCATATCACCTTTCCCAGCCGATTTCAATTGGTTGCGGCAATGAACGCCTGCAAATGCGGCCATCTGGGCGACGCTGCCTTGGCCTGTAGCCGCGCACCGCGCTGTGCTGCCGATTATCAGGGCCGCGTGTCTGGCCCGCTGCTAGATCGCATCGACCTGCATATCGATGTTGAACCTGTCTTGGCCACCGATCTCACTGGCTCCGCGCAGTGTGAAAACTCGGCCACTGTATCGCTGCGCGTCGCCGCCGCCCGCTCTATCCAGACGAGCAGATACCGCGATCACCCCGCGCGCACCAATGCCGAAGCAAGCGGCGCGTTGCTTGAAACTGTTGCGACGCCCGATGCCGACGGTGCAAAATTGCTGGCCCAGGCCGCCGAGGCCATGCGCCTGTCCGCGCGCGGTTACACGCGCATCTTGCGGGTGGCGCGGACCATCGCCGACCTTGGGGGAGCGCAGACAATCGGGCGAATCCATATCGCCGAGGCGCTGAGCTATCGGCGCCGCGCACCGCGTAATTAACCCGGATTAGCGCCTGTTAATTGAGCCGCCCCATCTTATTACACAGCCAGCGTCAGAAGCGAGCAATACTGCCCGCGACTTAGTTAATAGCGCCGTCACCGAACCCATTGGGTAGTTGGCAATGGGTGCCATCCTATTACACTCATGTGCAACAGGATTTTCACCTTCTCCGTCGCCTGGCTTTGGCTGGCCTTATGTGCCTGGCCTTTGCCGCGACACCCAATGCGGCGCAGGCGGCGGAGGGGACCAGCGTGTTTTCGGAGGCCATCGGGCCAATCGCCTTCTCTGCCGATGGTATGGCAGCCGAAGATACGGCCTTAACGTGGAGCTCAACGACGACAGAAACCACATATGGCGAAGCCCCGTCTGGCGACGATAGCGTCGATGAAGACAGCGGAAAATCGAGCCGGTTGGCCGAAGTCACATTGTCGGAAATTGGCAGCGAAAGCTTCGCACCCAGCCGCACCCCCATTGCCAGCTATGGGCCATTCTTTCTCGTTAGCCCCGATACCGTAGAAATGATCGGAACCGTTGACAGCGCAACGCCGCGACAGTTCGCCACTATGCTGGCCGCCTATCCATCCGTCAGGCATTTGGTCATGGTCGAATGTCCAGGCTCGATCGATGAAGCGGCCAACCATATCCTTGCGCGCGCAGTGCGCCAAGCGGGCCTGACTACCCGCGTGCCCGATGGCGGGTCGGTGCGCTCTGGTGCGGTCGACCTGTTTCTCGCCGGCACCGAACGCAGCGCCGCCGCGTCAGCCGAATTCGGCGTCCATAGCTGGCGCGATGAGGATGGGAATGAAGCACGGGATTTTGCGGCTAATGACCCTGTCCACGCCGAATATCTAAGCTATTATCGTGAAATGGGGCTAAGCGAGGCCGGCGCACGCAATTTTTACGCGCTGACCAACAGCACATCCTTTGATCAAGTGCGCACATTGCACGCCAACGACATGGCGGCTTTAGGGCTGACCCGCGTCACACGATAATGGGTGCCGAATCACCTCCAAACCCGTTCGTG
>JBEBJX010000133.1:0-3695 GCA_040079655.1 Sphingopyxis sp.
CTGAAGGGGAGGGGCTAGTTAGCTATAACATCCCCAGCTCTAACCGCGCTTCGTCGGTCATATTGGCGGGGCTCCACGGTGGATCCCATACCAGATTGACATCGACCAAGCCAACGCCCGGCACCGACCCGACGCGCAGTTCCACCTCGCCGGGCATGCTTTCGGCCACCGGGCAGTGCGGCGTCGTCAGCGTCATATTGACCACGACATGATTATCCGCACCGACTTCGACCCCATAAATCAGCCCCAGGTCATAGATGTTGACGGGAATCTCGGGGTCGTAAATCTCTTTGATCGCGTCGATGACAGTGGTTTGCAGGTCGCTACCCGGTGCGTTGGTGGCGAGAGCCAAGGGTTTTTCGCTAAGGAAGCCCGCAAGGTAATCGCGCTTGCGCTCCAGCTTTTCCGGTGCCGTTTCCTGATCGCGTTCAACATCGCTAACGCGCGCACGCGGCGGCGCGGGAACGCTTGCTACCTCTTCCGCGACGATTTTGCCATGCTTGTTCATCCAAAAATACTCCGCACTCGTGCCAGTCCGCGCTGCAATGCCTCAACATCGCTGGCATCAGAATAAAGTCCAAAACTGGCGCGCACCGTGGCCGGCAGGCCAAGATAATCCATCAGCGGCTGTGCGCAGTGATGGCCCGCGCGCACAGCGACGCCCGCCTCATCAAGGATGGTGGCGACATCATGGGGATGGACGCCATCGACCATGAACGAGACAATGCCCGCCGCGTCTTCGGGGCCGAACAATGTGATCGCATTGGTCGAGCGCAGCGCTTCGCGGGTCAGGCGCACCAGCTCGCTTTCATGTGCGTGGATCGCCTCCAGCCCGACCGCATCAACATAATCAATCGCCGCGTGCAGGCCAATCGCCTCGATAATCGCGGGGGTTCCCGCCTCAAACCGCTGCGGAACGGGGGCGTAAGTGGTTCGCTCGAACGTCACCCTGTCGATCATCGATCCGCCACCCTGATAGGGCGGCATCGCGTTTAACAGGCCCTTTTTGCTCCACAGTGCGCCAATACCGGTCGGGCCATAGAGTTTGTGCCCAGAAAAGGCATAGAAATCGCAATCGAGCGCCGCGACATCGACCTTCATACGCGGCACCGCCTGGCACCCATCGAGCAGCAGGCACGCGCCAACCTTGCGCGCCAGAGCGGCGGCGCGCGGCGCATCGAGCACGCTGCCCAGCACGTTCGAGACATGGGCCAGCGCGATCATGTCAAAATCGGTGGTGAGCATCGCTTCGGCGGCATCAAGGTCGATGCGGCCATCCGCGGTCAACGGGCAGACATCAACCTGCCACCCCGCCAATTGCCAGGGCACGATATTGCTGTGGTGCTCCAACTGGCTGAGCAGCACGCGGCGCGGTTTTTCGCCGCACGCCGGAAAACAGCGGGCGACAAGGTTGATCGCCTCGGTCGCGCCTTTGGTGAAGATGATCTCATCGTCGCGCCCGCCAATGAACGCCGCCACCCGCGCCCGCGCCGCCTCATACGCCAGCGTCATATCGGCCGATCGTTTGTACACCCCGCGATGGACGGTGGCGTAGTTTGATCCGCCCGCGCGCATCATTGCGTCGAGCACGACTTGCGGTTTTTGCGCGGTCGCGGCAGTATCGAGATAGTGCCAATTGCCTCCGTCTTGGGTGGCGAGGCCGGGGAAGTCGGCGCGTTTCACACCATCTCTCCCAATTTGCGGAGCGCCGCCGCCGTCAACGCGTCTTCACCGTCTGCGCCATCAAAAACGCTGGCGATGAACGCTTGTAGCAGCAGCCTTTTTGCTTCCGGTGGTGCTATTCCGCGCGCTGCGAGATAGAATAATGCGTCAGCATCCAACTCGCCCACCGTGGCGCCATGCGCGCATTTGACATCGTCGGCATAGATTTCGAGCTCGGGCTTGGCATTGGCTGTGGCTGTCCGATCAAGCAGCATCGCTTTCACCGATTGTGTGCTGTCGGTGCCATCGGCGCCGCGTGCCACCGCGACCTTGCCGAGATAGGTCCCCGTGGCCTTACCCGCCAAGACCGAGCGCACGATTTGCGATGACATTGCATTCGGCTCGGCATGGGTGATGGTGGTGACCAGCTCGACCGTCTGATGACCCGAACCAAGCTGCACCGCATCGAGATAAAAATCGCAATGCTGGTGCAATGTCACATCGACGGTGATCCGTCCCAGCCGCCCACCGGCGTTTAATATCTGTAGTCGCCCGCGCGACCCCGGCTCACATGTGATGGCGAGGTGGCGCACGAACACATCGTCATCGGGCGCAGTGTTGATGATGCTGTGCGACCAGTTCTGGTCCGCCGCGATGGTGATCGCCTCCGCCGCCACCGGCCATATGGCAGTCAGCGCATCAATGTCGCTATAGCGAAACGCCTCATCGCGGCGGGTGGGGAGGGCGGCGAGCATCATGGCGCATTCTCCGCTGTGGGTGCGGGGTTGACAGGCGGCGTGCCAGCGCGGCGGCGGCCATCGCCGCATGTGCTCAGGAATTGGCGGCGCATCTGGTCGATCGTTTCGCGGCGCAACCGTTCGAGCAGGCGGGCATCGTCGAGCGCGGCCTGACGGTCGGCATTGAGCGCAGCGGCGAGCGCAACCGCCGCTTCGCTATCGGCGGTTTGCACCGTGGCGGTGCGCAACAATTGTCGCCGCGTGGTGAGCGCGCGTCGTTCCTGCACAATCGCTTCCTGTTCGATATAAGCGTCGGTCATAAAGCGCGTGCGGCGCGATTCTTCGGCTTGAAACACCGTCATCGTCGCCGCGCGATCACAGCGTGCAACGCCATCGCTGAGCGCGGTGAGCGACGGCGCGTCGTTCGGCGCGGAAAGCGCGAGGAGGAGGAGCAGTGCAGGCATCATGCCGCCACCGGCCATACAGAGCTTAGCGCTTCGATGTCCGAATATCGGAACGCCTCATCGCGCTTGGTTGGCAATGCGGGAGTGGGAAATGCGAACGCCTCAATCATGGAGGTCTGCCGAGGAAACAAAGCCTTCGCTCCAATGATCCTTGTCTATTTCGTAGGTGTTAATTTCAAAGCCCGCAACATAGTCCGCAAACCCCGGCTGGTCCCTTAGCCGCTCGATAGCCGCAGATGCTGACTCGGGTGAGGAATAGGCACCAATCAGCTTGGCATCCTCTTTATATTCGTCGTCGGCGCGGACATGCCAAAGGAGATGAACGTGCTTCATGCCGCCACCCCCGTATAGCCTTCGCGTTCCAGCTCATGCGCCAGCTCGGGCCCGCCGCTGCGGGTGATCCGCCCATCGGCGAGGACATGGACGAAATCGGGGCGGACATAGTCGAGCAGCCGCTGGTAGTGCGTGATCAGCAGCACCGCCTTGTCGGGCCGCCGCATGATGCGATTGATGCCATCGCCGCTGTCGGTTTCGTCGAGAATCGCGAGCGTGGGGTCGAGGATGCCCATCTGCACCATCTCGTTGCGCTTCTTCTCGCCGCCCGAAAAGCCGACATTCACGGCGCGCTTGAGCATCTCCATGTCCATGCCCATCGCATCCGCCTGTGCCCGCGCGCGTTTGAGGAAATCGGCGGCGGAGAGCGGGGCCTCGCCGCGATGTCTGCGCTGCGCATTCAATGCTTCGCGCAGGAACTGGACGTTCGACACGCCGGGGATTTCGACCGGGTATTGGAAGCCGAGGAACAGGCCAGCGGCGGCGCGTTCGTGTGGGG
>JBEBJX010000134.1:0-3632 GCA_040079655.1 Sphingopyxis sp.
CAACAAAGCGTTTCTGGCATGGCCATTCGGAATAAATTTATAGGAGTTTTTGAGTGACTGTTCGTACCGACTGGACCCGTCCAGAAATCGCCGCGTTGTTCGACTTACCGTTCGACGAGCTGGTCTATCAAGCCGCGACCGTCCACCGCGCGCATTATGCGGTGGGGCAAATCCAGCTTTGCACTTTGCTGAGCATCAAAACCGGCGGCTGCCCTGAGGATTGCGGTTATTGCAGCCAGTCGGTGAAGGCCGACAGCGGCGTTGAGGCGACCAAGTTGATGGATGTGCAGGCGGTGTTGCAAAAGGCGGCGCAAGCGGCAGACCAAGGCTCGCGCCGCTTCTGCATGGGCGCGGCGTGGCGCAACCCCAAGGACCGCGACATGCCCGCGATTGTCGAAATCGTCAAAGGTGTGCGGCAGATGGGCATGGAAACCTGTATGACTTTGGGGATGCTGACGCCCGCCCAAGCCGATATGCTGGCCGAGGCGGGGCTCGATTATTACAACCACAACATCGACACCTCACCCGAGCGCTACAACGAGATCATCACCACGCGGACGATGGAGGACCGGCTCGATACGCTGGCCGAAGTGCGCCGCGCGGGCATCAATGTGTGTAGCGGCGGGATTGTCGGCATGGGCGAGACGCGCGCAGACCGAGTGGGCTTCATCCACACGCTGGCGACCTTGCCGGCCCACCCCGAAAGCGTTCCGGTCAACGCGCTGGTGCCGGTGAAGGGCACCGTGATTGGCGATATGTTTGCCGGCACGCCGTTGGAGGATGGGCTTGGCCATCCGACCACAAAGATTTCGAAGATCGACGATATCGAATTCGTCCGCGTGGTAGCGGTGGCGCGCATCACCATGCCGATGAGCATGGTACGGCTGAGCGCGGGGCGTGAGAGTATGAGCGAGGCGACCCAAGCCCTGTGCTTCATGGCAGGCGCGAACAGCATCTTCACCGGCGACAAACTGCTGACCGCCGCCAATGCAGGCGACGACAAGGACGCAGCGATGCTGGCAAAACTGGGGCTGGTGCCAATGGAGGCGGAGGAGCCGCTTAGGGCGTGTAAGGCGTTGGAGGCGGCGGAGTGACAGGCGGCGTCATCCCCCCGCAGGATTATGACTTCCTGCGCGAAGCCGGCGTGCAGGGGATTTATGGCCCCGGCAGCAACGTGGTGGAATGCGCCGCAGATGTGCTCCGACTGCTGGGACATAATATGCCACCGGTTAGGGAATAATTGAAATGAAGTTCCGTAAGCTATTCGTCATTTTTGCTGGATCATGGCTGCTGGCAGGAACCAGCGCCGCTAACAAGTGGACATTGGAATCCAAGCACGATCCAGAAACAAAGTTGGATTCAGTCGTTATGAAACTCCATCAAGGCTCAACAACATTTCTGATAGCTTGTGATCAGGGAGAGTCCACGCCATGGGGGATTGCTGTCAACAAGGCAGATGAAAACTTTGACGGCAGCCCAATGTTTCGATCGGGAATAATCAAATTCGATGGCAACCCAGCGGAATCGAATGAGTGGGCGTATATGGGAACAATGGCCTTTCCTAATTTTGACGCTCGTAGGCTCTTGGACCCAATCGGAAAATCAAAACGACTTCTGATCCGTTTGCAAAGAACCAATCGCACCAAAATCGATGTGAATCTGTATCTCAGCGGTTCGTCCACACAAATCAAAAAGCTAAAATCAGCCTGTCTAAAAATCGGAATCCAACCCTAGCCATGTTCAAAAAAATCCTAATCGCAAACCGTGGTGAGATTGCTCGCCGTGTTATCAAGACCGCGCGGCGGATGGGCATTAAGACCGTCGCCGTCTATTCGGATGCCGATGCGCGCGCGCCCTTTGTGCTCGATGCCGATGAGGCAGTGCATATCGGGCCTTCGCCTGCCGCGCAGTCTTATTTGCTGGCTGACAAAATCATCGCGGCGTGCAAACAAACCGGCGCCGAGGCGGTGCATCCGGGCTATGGTTTCCTGTCGGAACGCACGAGCTTTGCCGAGGCGCTGTCGGCGGAGGGCATCGCCTTTATCGGCCCGCCGGTGAACGCGATTGCCGCGATGGGGGACAAGATCGAGTCCAAGAAACTGGCAATGGCGGCGGGCGTCAATGTCGTCCCCGGCTTTGTCGGCGAGATTGACGATACCGAACATGCGGTGCGGATTTCGGCGGAAATCGGCTATCCGGTGATGATGAAGGCGTCGGCAGGCGGCGGCGGTAAAGGGATGCGGCTGGCCTATAATGAGGCGGACGTTCGCGAAGGGTTTGAAGCCACGAAACGGGAAGGCCTGAATTCGTTCGGCGACGACCGCGTGTTTATCGAGAAATTTATCCTGAACCCGCGCCATATCGAAATCCAGATTTTGGGCGATCAGCATGGCAATATCCTCTATCTCAACGAACGCGAATGCTCGATCCAGCGGCGACATCAAAAGGTTGTCGAAGAAGCGCCGTCGCCCTTCGTTACGCCCAAAATGCGCAAGGCCATGGGGGAACAATGCGTCGCTCTGTCGCGCGCGGTCGGCTATTATTCGGCAGGCACGGTCGAGTTGATCGTATCAGGCGCGGACCCCAGCGGCGAGAGTTTCTACTTCCTCGAAATGAACACGCGGCTGCAGGTCGAGCATCCTGTGACCGAGTGCATCACCGGCATCGATCTGGTCGAACAAATGATCCGCGTTGCCGCTGGCGAGAAGCTGGCGATGACTCAGGATGATATCACAATCGACGGTTGGGCCATCGAAAACCGCGTCTATGCCGAAGATCCCTATCGAGGGTTCTTACCCTCCACCGGTCGTCTCGTACGCTACAACCCGCCCGTCACAGGCTGGGAAGGCGGCATTCGCGGCGTTGACGGTGTGCGCGTGGATGACGGCGTGATGGACGGCGGCGAGGTGTCAATGTTCTATGACCCGATGATCGCCAAGCTGATCACTTGGGGAGAAACCCGTGACGAAGCCGCAGATTTGCAAATCGCCGCACTCGACCAGTTCGAAATCGAAGGTCTGGGCCACAATATCGATTTCGTCTCCGCCATCATGCAGCATCCGCGTTTCCGGTCCGGCGAATTGACCACCGGATTTATTGCTGAGGAATATCCCGACGGTTTCCATGGCACGCCTGCATCCGCAGAGTTGCTGCGCGAAATTGCAGCTGTCGCTGGCTTTATGGCCTGCGCCAATGCCGACCGTGCGCGGCAAGTCGACGGGCAGTTGGGCAGTGAACTTGACCCGCCAGGCGATTGGCAAATCACTGTTGACGGCGTCGCGCATGATGTTGAAATCGGCGCCGACGAGATTTTGGTCGATGGCGAGTCCATCAACCTGTTCCTTGAATATACCCCCGGCGACCGGATGGTGGTCGCGGAAATAGACGACAGCGACTTGGCGATAAAAGTTGCCAAAACCGCAACAGGTTTTGCCATGACCACACGCGGGGCAACGCACAAAGTCCGCTGCTTGCCCGCACATATCGCGCCACTCGCACAGCATATGATCGAGAAAATCCCGCCCGATCTATCGCGCTTTCTGATCTGCCCCATGCCCGGGCTGATTACTGCCGTTCACGTTGAAGCAGGCGACAAGGTGGAGGCAGGGCAACCGCTGGCGATTGTCGAGGCG
>JBEBJX010000135.1:0-3628 GCA_040079655.1 Sphingopyxis sp.
AATGGGGCTGGGCGCGAATGAATCACCCTGAAATAGTGCTGATTATCGCGCGTGCGGACAATGGTGTTATCGGGCAAGATGGCCGACTGCCGTGGCATTTGCCCGATGATTTGCGCCGATTCAAACAGCTCACAACCGGCTGCCCGATGGTCATGGGCCGCAAAACATTTGATTCGCTCCCCGGCCTGTTGCCCGGCCGGCGCCATATCGTGGTGACGCGCAATCCAGCCTGGGAAGCCGAGGGAACGACCCGCGCAGCCAGCCTTGACGAGGCGCTCAGCTTGGCCAATGCGCCGCATGTTTACGTGATCGGCGGGGCCGAGATATGGGAACAGGCGCTGCCTCTGGCTGATCGGATCGAATTGACCGCTGTGCACGTAACACCCGATGGTGAAACGGTGATTGCCGCACCTGACCCTGCCACATGGGCGGAAATATCGCGCGAAGCCCACCCGACCGCAGATGGGCGCCCGGCCTATGATTTCGTGACGTTGCGGCGTAAAGAAGCTGGAGCGGGGGAGAGGCAAGGATGAAACGCATCGCCAAATGGTCGGTCATCGTGGCGGCACTGCTTGCTGCGGCCTTTTTCCTCTTTGCGCCGAAAATCGCCGACAATGCGATGAACAGGGTGACCGGAACCAACGCCCGAGCCGGTGTTGTCGCGCGCGGCCTTCATGCCGACATGCTGGTCGCCGACCTGCATAGCGATACCTTGCTGTGGGATCGTGATATGACGAAGGCCTCATCACGCGGGCATGTTGATCTGCCGCGCATGGAACGGGGCAATGTCGCGCTACAGGTGTTTTCGTCGGTGTCGCAAACGCCATGGGGCCAGAATTATGCGCGCAACACAGACAGCGATAATCTGTGGCTGCTCAGCATCGCGCAGCAACAGCCCGCCTCAACCTGGTTCTCGCCGCTTGGTCGCACGCTCTACCATGGCGAAAAGCTGCGGCGCGCGGTGCGGAATAGCGGCGGGCGTTTGATGCCGATCCTCACCCGCGGCGATGTGGCAGCGTTGATTTTGGCCCGATCGCATCAGGAACGCACGACCGGGGTGGTATTTTCTGTTGAGGGGCTGCAAAATCTTGAGGGTAATTTCGCCAATGTTGACCGGCTTTACCGCGCCGGGGTGCGGATGGCGGGGCTGGTGCATTTCTTTGACAATGCCGTGGCGGGATCAATGCACGGGGTCGCCAAGGGCGGCCTGACCCCGCTTGGCCGCCGCGTGGTGGCCGAGATGGAGCGGCGCGGGATGATTGTCGACATTGCGCATAGCAGCCACGCTACCGTCGCCAACGTGCTGGCCATGGCCACGCGCCCGGTCGTATCCAGCCACGGCGGGGTGCAGGCGACCTGCCGCGAGAACCGCAACCTTTCGGACGAAGAAATACGCGGCGTCGCCCGCACTGGCGGCATCATTGGCGTCGGGGTGTGGGAAGGCGCGGTGTGCAGCACAGACCCGCGCGCCACCGCCCGCGCAATGCGCCATATCCGCGACCTTGTCGGCATCAACCACGTAGCATTGGGCAGCGACTATGACGGCGCAACCACGGTTGCGTTTGATGTGTCACGGCTCAGCCTCATCACCCAGGCGCTGTTTGATGAGGGGTTCAACGAGGCTGAAATTCGCCTCGCGATGGGCGGAAACACCCTGCGGGTTCTGGGGCAGGCCTTGCCCGAACGATGAGTCCAATGGAACCGGACGCCATGCAGCGCATCTCTTCGTCACAGCCCTTTCCGCCCGCCTTGCGCGGCGCTGTGATTGCGCTTGGCAATTTCGATGGTTTTCATCTGGGGCATCAGGCGGTTGTTGCCCGCGCGGTGGCGATGGCAAAATCGATGGGCGTGCCCGCCATTGTTGCGACGTTCGACCCGCATCCGGTGCGCCATTTCCGGCCAGACGCGCCGCCGTTTCGCCTGACTACACTCGATCAACGCCAGCGGCTGTTTGGCGATGCGGGCGCGGACGCGATGCTGGTGCTCGATTTTGGCGCGGAGCTGGCCTCGCTCCACGCCGATGCTTTCATCGCCGATATGCTGATGGCGCAATTTGGCGCGCGCGCCGTGGTGACTGGCACAGATTTTGTGTTCGGGGCCGGGCGCAGCGGCAATGGCGATACGCTCCGCGCTGCGGCGCTTGACCATGGCTTTACCTATGAACAGGTCGCGCCCATTGAGGATGGCGGCGTGCCCGTCTCATCAAGCCGCATCCGCGATGCCTTGCGCGCGGGCGACTGCGCTACGGCCACCCGCCTGCTGACCCGCCCATTTGCAATCGCCGGGGTGGTCGAGCATGGGGCCAAGGACGGCCGCAAGCTTGGCTTTCCCACCGCCAATATCGACATGGGCAGCTATCTTCGCCCCGCCTATGGCGTTTATGCGGTGACCGGGCGCCTGGCCGATGGCCGCGTGCTGGGCGGCGCGGCGAACCTTGGCATCCGCCCGCAATTTTTGCCGCCGCGCGAATGGCTCGAGCCCTATTTTTTTGATTTTTCGGGCGACCTTTATGGCCAGGTGATCGAGGTCGCGCTCCACGCCTATTTGCGCGGCGAAGCGCGGTTCGATAGTATCGATGCGCTGCGCGAACAAATCGCGCGGGATTGCGCCTTGGCCCGCGAAACTCTAAGCGGCCTGCCATGACCGAAAAGCAAGACTATAAAGACAGTGTCTTTCTGCCCAAAACCGATTTCCCGATGAAGGCTGGCCTGCCCGCCAAGGAGCCGGGGATATTGGCGCAGTGGGAGGCCGACGACCTGTATCACAAGCTGCGCGCCGCGCGCGCGGGCCGCGAAAAATTCATCCTCCACGATGGCCCGCCCTATGCCAATGGTGACATGCACATCGGCCATGCGCTCAACCATATCCTCAAGGACATGGTGTGCCGCACGCAGTCGCTGTTGGGCAAAGACGCCCCCTATGTCCCCGGCTGGGATTGCCACGGCCTGCCGATCGAATGGAAGGTCGAGGAGCAATATCGCAAGAAAAAGCGCAACAAGGACGAGGTGCCGGTGCGCGAGTTCCGCGCGGAATGCCGCGCCTATGCCCAGCATTGGGTCAATGTGCAGCGCGAACAGGTAAAGCGGCTGGGCGTGCTGGGCCATTGGGACAAGCCTTACCTCACCATGGACCCGGATGCTGAGGCGACCATTGTATCGGAACTGCTGAAGTTCGCAGAGAGCGGCCAGCTCTATCGCGGGGCCAAGCCGGTGATGTGGTCGCCGGTAGAAAAAACCGCCTTGGCTGAGGCCGAGATCGAATATGAGGATATTGTCTCAACCCAGGTCGATGTGGCGTTCGAGATTGTGGAGTCGCCGATTGCGGAACTGGTCGGCGCACATGCGGTGATCTGGACGACGACGCCGTGGACCATCCCGGTCAACCAGGCGATCGCTTATGGCCCGGATGTTGAGTATGTTGCGTTTAAGGTGCTCAGCACTGACTATATGGGGCCGGCCCGCGTCCTTGTTGCAGCGCCGCTTTTGGAACAATTCAGTGCGCGCATAGGCGCTGACTGGCGTGTAGAGGAGTGGCGCGGCAAAGGCACCGAGCTTGCCGGCACCATTGCCCGCCACCCGATGGCTGGGCTGTTCTCTTCCCCCCTCCCGCATGCGGGAGGGGTTAGGGG
>JBEBJX010000136.1:0-3558 GCA_040079655.1 Sphingopyxis sp.
CCAAGCAACGAGAGTGCAATAATTGGAAATATTTCACCTTTATTTTAGAGAAAAGTCGGCTAACCTCGCGCTTCATTGGCACTGACTAATGGGGGGGGTCGCTATGGGTTTGCGCACTTGGTTGATTGCTGTTGTTGCGTTTGCCCTGTTGCCGTTCACCGCTGCGCACGCCGAATGGCGCGAGGCAACATCCGAGCATTTTGTTGTTGTTTCAGAAGGAAGCGAACGAGAGCTGGTCCGCATGAGCCGGCAACTGGAAGCGGTCCACTGGCTGATGACAGCTGCGACCGGAGTTTCCCCAACCGGCGACGTTCAGCGCGTAAAAATATATCTTGTGGCCAATATTGGCCAGGTACACCGCGCGATAGGTGCCAATAATAATAGCGAAGTGGCAGGATTTTATAACAGCAACATCAATGGTGCTTATGCGGTTGTCCCGCGCAGCGAGGGAGAGTTTTCAACGACCATATTGTTCCATGAATATACGCATCATTTCATGCGCCAATATATGGAACAGGCGTTTCCACTATGGGTCAATGAAGGGTTTGCCGAAGTGCTCTCAACCGCGTCGTTCGAGCGCGAGGGCCATATCACCTTTGGCAAGCCTGCTAATCACCGTGCCTATGAACTGGACGGTGGTGTGCCATGGGTGCCCGTGCCAAGGATGTTTGCACCGCTATCTGCTGACGATGACAAGGCTGGGGTCGCCAGTTACGGCCAATATTGGCTGACCACCCATTATCTGATTTTTGAGCCAACCCGCCGCAATCAGTTGAACCAGTTCATCAATGCGTTGAACCGTGGTGTGCCTATCGCCGATGCCTATGCCATGTTCCCAGGCGGTTTGGAGGCGCTCGACCGCGAGTTGCGCAGCTATTTGCGGCGCAGCTCATATACCTATGTCCCTGTCCCGCTTCCCGAAGGGGTTCAAACCATGCCAACGGTGCGGGTTGTGCGCCCGGGCGAAGCGGCCGCTATGCTGCTCGAACTGCAAGCCAACCGGCATCTGGACGATGAAGAGCGGCGTGCGCTGGCGGCGCGTATCGGACAGAGTGTAACGCAACATCCCGATGATCCCGCGGTCGGCCTGTTGCACACACGGATACTATTCGAGCTTGAAGATTGGGCGGCAGCCAGCGCAGCAGCGGACAGGGTCTTGGCGATTGACCCCGCCAATGTCCGCGCACTCGCCTATAAGGGTTGGGCCGACCTGAGCGCCGCCGAAGCTACAGGGACCGACCTATCACCAGCGGACGCAAGTCGATTGCGCGCCCCTATTGTGCGTGCCAACCGCGCCAGTCCCAATGACCCCCTGCCTTTGATCGCCTATTTTTATAGTTTTCCGCTCGCGGGTCAGCCAACTCCCGATATCGCTATTCAGGGGCTGCTTCGTGCTGTCGCATTGGTGCCGCAAGAGGATGGTCTCCGGATGACGGCCGCGACGTTACTGATCGGGCGTCATGTCTTGCCTCTGGCTCGGCGGACATTACTGCCCGTCGCTTATGCGCCGCACCAGTCCCCGCTTCAGCAACAGGCGCTGTTGCTCGTCAAGTGGATAGACGATGGCGCGGAGGGTGAACCGCCCCGCTATATCCCGCCTTTGCCAATGCCAGAGGTGGAGGGCGATTGAGCTCCCCCTCTCAACCCCCTGCCCCCTCGCGCGCCAAAAGCTTGGCCTTACGCTCCACGCCATAGGCATAGCCGCCCAGGCTGCCGTCGCTGCGCACGACGCGGTGACAGGGGATGAGCACGGCAACATTATTGGCCCCGTTGGCGCTGCCTGCCGCGCGCGACGCTTTTGGTTTGCCAACCGCAGCCGCGACCTCAGCATAGCTGCGGGTTTCACCTGGCGGAATACGCTGTAGTTCCTGCCACACCGCTTGCTGAAACGCCGTGCCCGCCACATCGAGCGGCAAGGCGGGCATAGCGCGGGGGTTTTCAACCGCCGCAATAGCGCCATCGACCAGCGCATGCATCGCCTCATCGCCTGGCGCAATCACAGCATTGGGAAAGCGTTGGGTGAGGGCTTCTGCTCCCTCATCAAACGACAGTCGGCAAATCCCCTTGTCTGTTGCCGCGACCAACATGGCGCCGAGCGACGTTGACGCAACGGCCCAGCGAATTTTCACTCCAGCGCCACCATTTTTCCACGCAGATGGCGTCATCCCCAATCGCGAAGCCGTATCGGCGTAAAATCGACTGGGACCGGAATAGCCCGCCTCGTAAATAGCGTCGGTGATGCTACCCTTGCCATCAAGCGCGTCCGCAGCTCTTTTGGCGCGCTTTGACCGAGCGTAGCCTGCGGGCGTCACGCCGGTGTCGCGTTTGAAAAGGCGGTGAAAATGATGTGGGGCGTAACCAACGGCGTATGCCAATTCCTCAAGCGAAAGCCTGTCGTCGCTCTCTTCAATCAGCCTGAGCGCCGCCGCTACAGCCGCGCGGTCGCGGCTGACCTCATCGGGTTTGCAACGCATACAGGCACGATAGCCTGCCGCCCGCGCCTGTTCGCCTTCCCAAAAAAATTCGACATTTTGGCGCAATGGACGACGTGCCGGACAGCTTGGCTTGCAATAGATGCCGGTCGTCTTGACCGCGCCAACGAACTGGCCGTCAAGCGAACGGTCGCGCCTGTCAAACGCGTCAAATGCCCAGTCGCTATTGACAGCGTTTTGCCTGTCCACTTTCATCTCCAGCGTCATGCGCGTTCTATCCTCGCGGAAAAACAACCATGTGCCGCGTTATGGGCATGGATATAGGCGATCTCATCGCTGTCGAACAGGTCGCGGATTTTGGCATCGACCTGCCCCGGCAGCGCGAGCGCCGCATTACGCAACATCCCACCCGCATCGAATGCCCGCAGCGCGATTGGGCGACCTTCAAACACTGGCGGCGCTTCATCGACATATTCCGCTGCGGTGACAGCGTTTTCACGCACATAGATAGCGTAAGCCGACCGATAGGGTGTCGCCACATCATGGCTGGTGTGGTTGACAAGGATCAGGCTTTCTCCTTGGCGGGCGTCTTGAAGGCTGATCCGGCACGGCCATCCCTTATCTGCCATAGCCATGACCCGGATCGCCCCGCTCGCCGCTAATGCCTCGTCTGATGCGCCAAACAGATGCGCAAAGGGTTTTGATGAGAGTCCGCTGATTCTATAAGTCATGATAGGCTTCTCCTGCTGGCTATGGCTGTTGAATATGGGGCGAATATAGCCAAAGCGGCGATGCCATGCGTCCCGAAGCTTGCTTTCAAACTTGCATATTCAAACTTGCAATTGATAGGCAGGTAATGCGACGGTAGAGCCATGACCGAAATGCTGAAACACCTGCTCCGCGCTGCCTTTCTCTACACCGCGCTTTTCGGTGCCTCTTCGCTCGTCATAGCGAAACCCGCTGTGCCACCGCGCGGCGCCCCCACGGCTGCCCCAGTCGCTGCGCCAGCCCCGTCAACACATGTCGACGATGTTGCCGAATATCCAGACAATGTTGTCATCGGCATCGTGCCGAGCGAAGGGTCGCGCAGCTACCCTGGTCGGCTGATCCGCATCGATCGCGCGCG
>JBEBJX010000137.1:0-3510 GCA_040079655.1 Sphingopyxis sp.
GCCCTATCCTGACCCCCGCCCATATCCCACTCCTCACGCCGGATTGTTGACCGCGGGTGAGCATGATGATCTGCTCAACCCCGAACTTTACGCGCGCTATGTTGGCGCGACTGACCTGGCGCAACGCATCCAGGGTCTGCCCCGCGTCGATACGTCGCGGCTGCTGACCGTCGAGGTGCGCGACGGCAATGGCCGCAGCGTTCCCTTCGCCGAAGTTGTACTGACGTGCAGCGACGGCAACAGCATCACCCTCGCCACCCAGGCCGATGGCCGTGCCGTGTTTTTCCCAGCCATCGACCGCATCAGCCCACGCGCAAGCGTGCGGGTCCGTTATCATGGGGCATGGCAGGGCGCGGCGCGCCCCGTTGCCATCGGTCAGGATGCGGGCGGGCAACAAGTCGCGGTGACGGTGGGCGGCATGGCCACGCGCGCGACCAAACTCGACCTGATGCTGGTGGTCGATACCACAGGGTCGATGGGTGATGAGATCAGCTATTTGCAAACCGAGCTGCAATCGATTGTCTCCTCGCTGCGCCAACGGCATCAGGGGTTGGACCTGCGCGTCGGCTTTGTTTTCTACCGCGACGAAGGCGACGCCTACGTCACGCGCACTATTGCGTTCGACACCAGCGTCAATCGGGCGGCGGCGGCGATTGGACGGCAATCGGCGGGCGGCGGCGGCGATTATCCCGAAGCGATGGACCAGGCGCTGATCCGTGCCGTGGGCCAGCCATGGCGCCCCGATGCGGTCAAGACGATGCTGTTGGTCGCCGATGCGCCGCCGCACGATGAGCGGATGGGCCGCGCCTGGGCGGCGGCCGAGGCGGCGCGCGCGCGGCGCATCCACATCGTCCCCGTAGCGGCCTCTGGCGTGGCGGACACGGCGGAATATGCGATGCGCGCCATGGCCGCGCTCACCCAGTCTCGATACACCTTCCTGACCGACGACAGCGGGGTCGGCAATGCGCACGCTGCACCTGCCATCGATTGCTATCTGGTGACGCGGCTCGACGCGCTGCTGCGCCGCGTGATCGACAGCCAGCTCTCTGGTCGGCGGATCGAGCCGAATGATGGCGAGGTCATCCGCAGCGTTGGCCAATATGATGGCGGTCGATGTGTTTTGCCGAGCGAGTTTGGTGGCGAAAAAGAAGGGTGATACCCCCCTTGACGAAGGGGTGTTTCACGCTCCACCCTCGCGCGTGCGTAAGAAGCCATCAGGGAATGCAGCAATACCATGCAGTTAGTCATCGTCGAATCGCCTGCCAAAGCAAAAACGATTGAAGGATATTTGGGCAGCGATTTTCGCGTCCTCGCCTCCTATGGCCACATCCGTGATCTGCCGCCCAAAGACGGGTCGGTAAACCCTGATGATGGTTTCGCGATGCTGTGGGAGGGGTATCCCGACAAAGCCAAGCGGATCAAGGAGATTGCCGATGCGGCAAAGGGGGCGACGCGGCTGATCCTGGCCACTGACCCCGACCGCGAGGGCGAGGCGATCAGCTGGCATGTGCTGGAGGTGTTGCGCGCGAAAAAAGCGCTCCCCGCGAAAGTGGACCGCGTCACCTTTAACGCCATTACCAAGGTGGCGGTGCAGGAGGCGATGGCCCACCCGCGTAGCCTGGACGAAGATTTGATTGATGCCTACCGCGCGCGCCGGGCGCTCGATTATCTGGTTGGTTTCACGCTGTCTCCCGTGCTGTGGCGCAAGCTCCCCGGTGCAAAATCGGCGGGGCGCGTCCAATCGGTAACGCTCAAGCTGGTGGTCGACCGCGAGCGCGAGATCGAGGCGTTCAAACCGCAGGAATATTGGTCTGTCGTGGCCAGGATGGAACATGGTGGCACACCGTTCACCGCGCGACTGACCAGGTTTGAGGGGGCAAAGATCGAGCGCCTCAGCATTGGTGAGCAGGGCACGGCTATGCGTGCCAAGGATGCTGTCGCCGCCGCACGCTTCACGGTGGCAGAGGTCGAGGTTAAGCCGCAAACGCGCAACCCCTATCCGCCGTTTACCACCAGTTCGCTGCAACAAGAGGCGGCGCGCAAGCTCGGCTTTTCCGCCAGCCACACGATGCGCGTGGCGCAGGGCCTGTATGAGGATGGCCTCATCACCTATATGCGGACCGACGGGGTGCAGATGGATGGCAGCGCGATTTCCGCCGCGCGTGCCGCCATCGCCGCGCGCTATGACGGTGGTTATCTACCTGATAAACCGCGCCACTACACGTCCAAGGCCAAAAATGCGCAGGAAGCGCATGAGGCGATTCGCCCCACCGATTTTGGCCGCGACCGCGCGGGTTCGGGCGACCATGCGCGGCTGTATGAGCTGATATACAAGCGCGCGATGGCCAGCCAGATGGCGTCGGCGCAATTGGAGCGAACCAGCGTTGACCTGGTCGATGGCAGCGGGCAAATCATGCTTCGTGCCACGGGGCAAGTGGTTCGCTTCCCCGGTTTCCTCGCGCTGTATGAGGAAGGGCGCGACGACAGTTTAGATGATGATGCGCGCATCCTGCCCGCGATGGCGCGCGGCGATGTGCCCGCCATGCAGGGCGTTGATGCCGAGCAGCATTTTACCCAGGCTCCACCGCGCTTTTCCGAGGCGAGCATCATCAAGCGGATGGAGGAGCTGGGCATAGGGCGCCCGTCAACCTATGCGTCGATCCTCCAGGTGCTGAAAGACCGCGGCTATGTGACCATCGAGAAAAATCGCCTGTTCCCACAGGAAAATGGGCGGTTGCTGACCGCATTCCTTGAGCGGTTCTTTGAGCGTTATGTCAATTATGATTATACTGCCGGCCTGGAAGAAGAGCTTGACGATGTGTCGGGCGGCCGCGCGCAGTGGCAGGCGGTGCTGAGCGCCTTTTGGAGCGATTTCAAGCCACGCACAGCGCAAGTGATGGAACAGAAGCCGTCTGACGTCACGGCGGAGCTTGATGCATTCCTGGGGCCGTGGCTGTTTCCTGATAAGGGCGATGGCACCGACCCGCGCGCCTGCCCGAAATGCGAAGGCGGACGGCTGGCGCTGCGCGGTGGCCGCTTTGGCAGCTTTGTCGCTTGCTCCAACTATCCCGAATGCAAGTTCACCCGCCAATTTGGCAACGGAGACAGCGGCGGCGAGGGCGGCGAGGATGCAGTGCTGGGCCAGGACCCCGACAGCGGCATGGACATTGCGCGCAAAAATGGCCGCTTCGGTCCCTATGTGCAATTGGGCGATGGCAAGGAGGCCAAGCGTAGCTCTATCCCCGCCGATGTTGCGGGCGAGCTTGATCTGGCACTGGCGCTGCGATTGCTCAGCCTGCCGCGCAGCGTTGGCGCGCACCCTGAAACGCAAAAAGAAATCTTAGCAGGATTAGGGCGTTACGGCCCATATCTGCTACATGATGGTAAATATACCAAGCTCGCCTCGACCGCCGATGTGCTCGACATCGGGATGAACGCGGCGGTGACGCGGATAGCCGAAGGCAGCGCACGCGGTGGCCGCCCGGCGCGCGCAACGGGCAAGGAATTGGG
>JBEBJX010000138.1:0-3454 GCA_040079655.1 Sphingopyxis sp.
GCCGGCATCCAGTCGGGCAAACAACTCAGGATGCGCGGCGCGGGTATGCCAGTGCTCAATGGGCGCGGCGCGGGCGACATGGTGGTCGAAATCGAGGTCGAAACCCCGACCAAACTTAGCGCAAAGCAGCGTGAATTGCTCGAGGCGTTCCGCGAGACCGAAACCGGCGAGGAATGCCCCCGATCACAGGGCTTTTTCGGCAAAATCCGCAACATGTGGGACGATTTGACGGATTAGGCGATCTCGCGGCGGATTTCGGCGATGAGGTCGTGAACATGCGTCAAGCGCCCGGCCTCTTCGCTCAAAATCGCGGTGAAGGCCTGGTGGCGGAGCTGGGCCATCACAGCTGGCGCCACCTCCTGCCCGGCATGCGCGCTGGCGACGATCGAGAGCAATCGCTCGGCGGCGTTGAGGCGCCCCCATAGATAATCATTCTCGCGAAATGAGCGGCTAAAGAATGCGCCAAAGCTGTTGAATTGAATGCCCTTGAGCGTCGCTGCTGCGCCGCCCTTGCGGATCGCGGTCGCATCATCGGGCGAGATGCGGTCGATCTTTACCGGGTCAAATTCGCCGTCCCCTTCGCCCTGTAACAGCGGCAGCGTCGCCGCATCGTAAAAGGGAAAGCCGAGATAGCTATAGGCCATGGCACGCCGCACATCTTTAGGCAATTGCGTCAGGCCATCGGCAATCAGCGTATCGGCGGCGTCATCGACAGACTGGAGCGCGCGGTGCACCCCAAGCCGATCAATCAGTGATCCGGCATCAACAATATCCGTTTCGTCAATCGTCAGGCCGTCGTAAAAATCCTGAGATTCACGGTCGAGATAATGGCCCATCGCCTTGAAGATCGCATCGCGCATCGCCTCGCCCACAACGGGGTCAACACCGCTGCCCAGCCCCGCCACATCATCGAGCCGCCTGGCGAGCAAACGCAATCGGCGGACGCGATAACCCACGTCATGGCCACGAAAAAAGGCGACAGATTGCTTATTTTCTTTGCGCCCATCGCCGCGCAAATTGTCCCACCCGCGCGCGCGGACAGTCGTCCATATTGCCGTCCGCCATGCTTCATGTTCGCGCTCATCATGCGCACGCGCCATGCCCCCCGCCACACGCGCCAACTCCTCGACAATCAGCGAGAGTTTGAGGTGGCCATAGGCGGCATAGCTATAGCCAGCCTCTGCCACCGCGCGACTTTGCGCCTTTGCGCGCCACGCTGCCAGCCGCGCTGCCGTTGGCTTGTCGAGAAAAAAGGTGCGGCCTAATGCAGCCTCTATTCGCTCTTCAACCTCTTCGTGCATCGCGTCCAAAATCTTACGCATCCTGCGGATCCGCGTTGAGAGATGGTCGAGCGCCTCAACATTGTCGCGAATTGGCTGGGAACGGGGGATGTCTGACATGGTTTTGAAGATCACCCCAAAAAACCCGGGCAGTTCTTGCTGATCACCGCCTTTTTTGCTCGTGAGCGAGATAGAGCGTATGCCGGGTTTGGGGTCGATATAGACAAAGCGGCGGTCCACCTCGCGCCGCGCCGGGCGCTGTTTGAGGGCGGCAATGGCTGGCTTAAACGGCGCATTGGCGAGCACGCTGCCGTCGACCAATATCCGGTCTTCGGTCGCACAATAGGTTCGCGTGCACAGTTGCGCCGCTAAAAATGCATTACGTGTCGGCCAGGTTTCGCCGCGATGGTTTAATGTGCTATCCAGCTCTCGCACCGTGAATGGCGGGAAAGCGCCAGGAAAACTGGCGGTCGCGCGCGCGGCAAAGGCCAGACCAATGGCATCGGCCAGGCCATCAGCATGGCCCGGTGCGCGGCGGAAAGAAAATATCAGGCGATGCTCCGTTTCCTCGACCTCTGCCGGGCTATTGAGCCGCATAACCTGCTCATGCCCGCTATAATCTGTGACGGTAACCATCAGGTCGATTGGCTGATCTGCGGGGATCAGCGCTGGCCCCTTGGGCCCGCTGGCCATCGCCGCAAAGGCATCGAGCAACAGGCCGGAGAACACCTCGCCTCCAAATGGCGGCGCAAACCAACGGGCGCGAACAAATTGTGACAATTTAGAGCGCACTTCGGCGCGCGCGCTGCGCTCAACGGTTGTGCTGATGGCATTTTTTGGCGTGCGTGATGCCAACCAGGCAATCGGCACCGCCCAAAATTTGCTGAACCGTGACCATGGCCGCGCATCAGGATCGAGCAGCACCGTCACATCAGCCTTAGTCAGCCACAAATCGGTCAGTGGTTCAAGCGATTCACCCGTCGCCAGAGCACGCGCAAGGAAAATGCCGTTGATACCGCCAGCACTGGCACCGGCGATAATATCAGCCAAAACCCGCAATTTTACGCCGCTCGTCCCGCTCGCCATATGCGCCAAACATGCGCGATAGGCACCAACGACACCGTCGCTGGGCGGTTCGCCATCCAGCTCGGCGCGGCTGGCGCGGGCCAGGTGCCAAATCTCCTTGGTGACGCCATGCATATAGACGGCGAGGCTGATGCCGCCGTAACAAACCAAAGCAAGGCGCAGTTCTTTTTCCCGCATGGTGATAGGGTAGCGGCCTGCGCAGCTATTGGCAAAGGGGGTGATCCATTATGGAAGATATCTCGCAATGCCCCTTCAAACCGCCTATTGCATGAAACCATGCCTCGCATCCGCGTCCTCCTCGCTAGCAGCGCACCCACCAAGGCACTCGGCCTGCTTGATTACAAACTGCCCGATGGGGTGGATACACCGCCCGGCACGCTGGTTGAGGTGCCCTTGGGTCCGCGCCAAATGCTGGGATGTGTGTGGGATGACCCGAGCGAAGGTGCGGTTCAAAGCGTCGGTGACAATCGTCTGCGAGCCATTTTGCGACGCTATGATGCGCCGCCGCTGCCCGATGATCTACGCCGCTTGATTGAATGGACCGCCGAATATTATATGGCGGCACCGGGTGCAATATTGCGAATGGCGGTGCCTTCGGTGGCGCTGCGCGAGAGCGGACGGCCTGTCGCTGAATATCGCAGCAGTGGTGCCGTTCCAGAACGGATGACATCGCAACGCAGCGCCGCGATGATCGCGATTGGGGCGGCCCAGGGCAGCGTTGCCGATCTTGCCAAAATAGGCACGGTATCCGTCGCGGTCATCCGCGGGCTTATCAAGGCGGGCGCGCTAGAAGCGGCGGCAATATCGCCCCAAACGCTGATCGGATCGCCATGCCCGCTGCCCGATCCAAACCACGCCAAGCCCACATTGTCGTTGGAACAAGACGAAGCCGCCAAACAATTGAGCAATGCGCTGGGCGCGGGGTTTCAACCCTATTTACTCGATGGTGTGACTGGATCTGGCAAGACCGAGGTCTATTTTGAAGCGGTGGCTGAGGCACTGGCGCAAGGGAGGCAGGCCCTAATACTCTTGCCCGAAATCGCGCTGACCCAGCCGATGTTGAAACGGTTTGAAGCGCGATTTGGCTG
>JBEBJX010000139.1:0-3311 GCA_040079655.1 Sphingopyxis sp.
GCATCGGCCAGCCGCGTGCCGAGGCTGAGGATAGCGACGCTCTTGCCCTCGCGGATCATCCGCCCCTTGCCGATTGCCAATGCTTGCGGCACCGCTGGCAACGCCACGCCGGTGCCGTTCCCGCGCGGGTAACGCAGCGCAATCGGCCCACTGTCGTGCAGGCTCGCGGTGTATGTCATATGGACCAGCTCGGCCTCATCCGCCGGGGCCATCACCACAAAGTTGGGCAATGTGCACAAATAGGTGAGATCGAACGATCCGGCGTGGGTCGCGCCGTCCGCCCCGACCAGGCCGGCGCGATCGATGGCGAAACGGACGGGCAGGTTCTGGATCGCGACATCGTGGACCACCTGGTCATAGGCGCGCTGGAGGAATGTCGAATAGATCGCGCAGAACGGCCGCATCCCCTGTGCCGCCAACCCCGCGGCAAAGGTCACCGCATGTTGTTCGGCAATGCCAACGTCGAAGCTGCGCGTCGGGTGGCGCGCGGCAAAGCGGTCAACCCCGGTGCCGCTCGGCATGGCGGCGGTGATCGCGCAGATCCGCTCGTCGCTCATCGCCAGACGGCTAAGAGCATCGCCAAACACATTTTGGTATGATGGCGCGGCGGCGGGTGATTTGACCTGCTCGCCGGTAATCACATCGAACCTTTGCACCCCATGATATTTGTCGGCGCTGGCCTCTGCGGGGGCATAGCCCTTGCCCTTTTGCGTGACGACGTGGATCAGGCACGGCCCCTCGGCGGCGTCGCGAACATTTTCGAGCACCGGGATCAGATGGTCGAGATTATGCCCGTCGATCGGCCCAACGTAATAGAAGCCAAGCTCCTCGAACAATGTCCCGCCCATCGCCATGCCGCGGGTAAACTCGTCGGCTTTGCGCGCTGCGATGTGCAGCGGTTCGGGCAGCTTGCGCGAGATACGCCGGGCAATATCGCGCAGCGACAGGAACGGGCGCGACGATACCAGCCGCGCAAGATAAGCGCTGAGCCCACCCACCGGCGGCGCGATTGACATGTCATTATCGTTGAGGATGACGACGAGGCGGTTGCCAGCCTGGGTCGCATTGTTCATCGCCTCATAGGCCATGCCGGCGGACATCGACCCGTCGCCTATCACCGCAATCCCCTTGCCCGGCTTGTTCGCCAGCTGGTTGGCGACTGCAAAGCCCAATGCGGCGCTGATGCTGGTCGAGCTGTGCGCCGCGCCGAACGGGTCATATTCGCTCTCGGACCGCTTGGTAAAGCCGCTGAGTCCGCCGCCCTGGCGCAATGTGCGGATGCGGTCGCGCCGTCCGGTCAATATCTTGTGCGGGTAACATTGGTGGCCAACGTCCCACACCAATTTATCGTCGGGGGTGTTGAACACATAATGGATCGCGGTGGTCAGCTCGACCACGCCAAGCCCGCTGCCCAAATGCCCGCCGGTGGTGCCAACCGCCGCAATCGTCTCGGCGCGCAGCTCATCGGCGAGTTGACGCAACTGATCGGGCGCCAGCTTGCGCAGATCAGCGGGCAGGGCGACAGTGTCGAGCAAAGGTGTGTCGAGCAAAGGTGTGTCGAGCAGCGGAGTTACGGGGGCGTCAGTCATTGATGGGCGTTTACAAGCTACAGGCGATGCTGTCCAACCCAGTTCCTGCACGGAGCGCGCCGCCCGTTCGTGCTGAGTGCGGGTGAAAGCCGTGTATCGCAGCATGAATGGCGGGAGCACCCTTCGATATGCCGCCTCTGCCTGCGGATTTGCCAACACTCAGCGCGAACGGTGACAGGTTCCGATCAATAAGGTGTGTCACCCTCACCAATATTCCCAGATCGTCACGCTGGTCTGGTTCCACACATTGCCGAGGTTGTGCATCTTCAGCCGATATTGGCGACAATTATTGGCCGACGCGTTGACTGTGATGCTGAAATCGGCATTGTCGTTGAGCGCCAGATCCTGAACTACGACATTGTTATTGCGGTCGTAAATCGTGAAATCGACGTCGGTGTCGCCATCGCCATCGGCGACAATCCGCGCAGATCGGCGGCACAGGTTGAGGTCAACCCAATAGTCTGCGTTGGCTTCAACCCGGTAACTCGCGACGCTCGGCGCATCGCCGTTGGTATAATTATTGCCGACGCTGACCCGCACCTGGTTCCACACATTGCCAATATTGTTGAGCTTGAGCCGATAGATGCGGCACTGGTCGCCGCGCACATCGGGGTTGAGCGTCGCCGAGGCGATGTCATCAAGATCGAGGTCTTGAAACACCTGATTGCCGCGATCATCATAAATGGTGAAATCGATGTCGGTGTCGCCATCACCGCGAATATCAACCACCACCGGGTTGGCACACAGGTTGAGGTTGACCCAAAATTCGCTATGCGCCTCTACGCGGTAGCTCGATACCGGCTGATAGGTGGTGCTGTCACCCCCGGGTTTTTGCGCATATGTCGCGCCGGGCAGGGCCGCCATGCCAAGCGCCATCGCGCCAAAAACGCAGCTTTTTAATGGAAATTTCGTCATATCTGCCTCCCCTGGCAAGTCATGGTGATGCTATCGCGCGTCCCGTTTTTTGCTTTGTAACCGCTCAATATGAACCTCAGCTTACCGATGAAAAAGGGCGCTTCGTCGCAACATGAGGGCGGGCCTCAGTCACAATCCTGGCATGTCCCGCGTACTTCGATGACCGGGCGCGACGCCGCAAAGCCGGTGGCGTTAGCAGCGGCGCGAACGGTGTTGGCGATGGTGTCGTCGTCGATATGCGTCATCTGCCCGCATGTGTCGCATATCAGGAAAATACAGTCGTGGACGCATCCCGGGTGGCTGTTGGCGACAAAGGCGTTGGCGCTTTCGACGCGGCTGACGAGGTTGCTGGCGACGAACAGGTCGAGGATGCGATAGACGCTATTCGGGGCGACGCGCTTGCCGCGCTTGCGCGTCACTTCGTCGGCAATGTCATAGGCGGATGCTGGTTTGTCGTGCGCGGCAATGGCGGCGAATATGTCGGCGCGCATGGCGGTCCATTGCTCGCCTGCCGCCTCCAAAGCGCCGCGCGCTGCGTCGGTCAGTGCCGACCCTTTTTGATGGTGCCCGTTATGGTGCCCGTGATGATGGGCGTGTTTTGCCTGTGCCATTGGCTGAAGTTACGCCTGTGGGCGCGTGCGGGCAAGGGCATATTGCGGGGTTTGTTTCAACGCCGCGCGAGCTTGCTCGTGGGAAAGGCCAGATATTAACGCCGCGCGAGCTTGCTCGTGGGAAAGGCCAGATATTAACGCCGCGCGAGCTTGCTCGTGGGAAAGGCCAGATATTAACGCCGCGCGAGCTTGCTCG
>JBEBJX010000140.1:0-3253 GCA_040079655.1 Sphingopyxis sp.
CGGCGATGACAGTCGCGTTGGTGCCATCGGCTGAAAAGAACAACGGAACCAGCACATATTCACGTTCGCGCGCATTGGTGCGCTCCACCTCGCGGAACATATCACCATTACTGGCGCGATAGACAAGGATGTGGTGGTCATTGCGAATGCCCACCCCGGCGCGGACATTGCCCTGCGCATCGGCATACCAATTCCACACCCCGCGCACCGGGCGGGCGATGACACGGCGGTGCCCGCTTTCCAGATCAATCTCGTCCGCTTCTGCGGCTACGGTGCCGCCGTAAACGACATTGCCGCTACGGACACCCGCAAAGGACAGCAGGATGCGCGCGCTGCCGTCGCGGGCAACCCAAATGACGTTCGAACTAGATTCCAACACTCTGTTGCGGCGACCATCGGCGCTGATCGCTAATGTGGAGGTATAATAGCGCTCATCGCCCCCGACGGTTTCTTTGTGCCCAACCCCGACAACCAGCCAATCCTCGTTGACCCACATGACCCAATGCACTTCGTTGCCGTTGGTGTTGATCAACACCGGCGCGGCCGCTGCGCCCACTATGTTGCGAACCCCAAGCATTTGCGTGCCATCAACGTTGAGGATCATCGCCATTTTCGCGCCCGACGGCGACATTACCGGATCGGCAATCAACGGCGCGGCGGCGAATTGTGCGATCGGCCGTTCGGCGTGCGCGGGTGTGGCGGGGAGGAGGGCGAGCAGCAAAGCTGCGGTGAGGGCGCGTATCATGCCAACGATCATAACCGCCGATAACGAAAATACCAGATTTTGTGTCGGTTTTCAACCATCTATCTGACTCCGCTTCATTTTTTGGCTGTTTCGCCGAACCTGAAATTGCTCCAGCAATCACCGGGTAATCACCGAAATGGCTATCACGAAACTTTCCGTACTGCAGTCAGACTTACTTCGAAGCCAAGCGGCAGCAGCAATTCGGAGATTCCCCATGCCTGACTGGCACGAAATGAGTCGGTAGGCGCCTTAGCGAGCATGGCGAAACCGGTCGTTCGCTTATCCAGATCCTAGCAGACATTTCTTCAAGCAAAGCTGGTGCGGCTCATTGGCATAACTGATGCGAGTTTGACTCCGGATCCTTTTTATACCAGACGTATGATATATAAAGGAGCTGATGGTAGTGGCAAACAAACAGCTGAGTTTGGCGTTCAGTCGACAGGTCGCTGCCTTTAAGGACGATCCATGTCCTAAGGTTTCTGCGCGGTTGGAGCGTGTTGCTCGCCTGCGCCGGATGGTGATTGACAGCCGCGAAGCGTTTCGCAGCGCTCTGGCTGAGGATTTCGGATCGCACCATCCCTGGTTGACCGATCTGATGGAAACCGGTCCGGTCCTGGGGCGGTGCAACTATTTTCTTCAGCATCTGCCGGACTGGCTGGCGGAAGAGCGGATTGATCTGGGGCCAGAGCATGGATCCTCGCACGGCGAAGTACTGCTGCTGCCCAAAGGCGTGATGGGCAATATCGCGCCGTGGAATTTCGCCATCGAATCCGCGCTGGTGATGTGCGTGGACATGCTTGCGGCAGGCAACCGCGTGATCATCAAACCGTCCGAACTGGCACCGGCCACGGCGCAAGCGGTAGCTGAGGCCGTTGCCGCGTATTTCGAGCCGGAACTTCTCACCGTTGTGCAAGGCGGGCCGGAACTGGCGCAGGAGTTCGCCGCGATGCCCTGGGATCATCTGACCTTTACTGGCAGCCCGCGCATCGGGCGGCTGGTGGCGCAGGCGGCCGCGCGCAACATGGTGCCGGTCACGCTGGAACTGGGCGGCAAGAACCCGGCGCTGTTCGCGCCTGATGGCGTGACCGAAGAATTGGTGCGGCTTTTCCTGTCTTTCCGTACGCTCAAATCAGGGCAGGTTTGCACTGCGCCCGATCATGTGCTGGTGCCGCGCAGGCAGATGGAAGACTGGATCAGGCTGGCCCAAGCTGTCTGGCAGCAGGCCTATCCGGCCTACGTCGGTAGTGACCAATGCATAGGCATCATCAACGCTGCGCATTTCGATCGGCTGTCAGGCTATGTCGAGGAAGCCCGCGCTCGCGGTGTCCGCGTTGAGGGGCTGAACAGCGATGTGTCCGATCCCGGATTGCGGCATTTCCCGCTGACGCTGATCGTCGATCCACCTGCCGATCTTGGGTGCATGACTGATGAAGTGTTCGGGCCAGTCATCCCGGTTGTACCCTATGATGATGTGGACAGCGCCTTTGCGCGGATCAACGCCGGGGAAACGCCGCTCGGGGCCTATATCGCCACGCATAACACGGCGCTCGCCACGCGCTTTGTCCGCGAGGTCCGCAGCGGCGGTGCGGCTGTGAACAATTTCGGGCTCCAGGGCGGGCATGTCGCCCTCCCGTTCGGCGGGTTGGGAAACTCCGGCCAAGGGTGCCATTCGGCCAAGCAGGGCTTCCTCAATTACAGTCACGCCAAATCGGTCTTCTGGGGATCGGCGGACAATATCGTCCACAAGGTGTTGGAGCCGCCGCTGTCTGATCTGACCGGCATGGCCGCCAATGGCCAATATGGGGAAGCCTGATCATGCCAAAGATTGTCGATCATGACGAACGCCGCGCACATATTGCTGCTGCCGTGCTGCGTGTCATCGCGCGCGACGGCGTGAAGGGCGCGGATCTGCGCTCGGTCGCCAGAGAGGCGAGCTGTTCAACCGGGGTGATCGCGCATTATGTTGGCGACAAGCAGGCGCTGCTACTCGGTGCGCTGCGAGAGGCGATGAACCACGTCGCGCGCGGCATGGCCGATGTCGCCGCTGAGCAACGCGGGATGGCACGGCTGATCGCCATGCTCGAGGCCGGAATGCCGCTTGACCCGGAACGTGCCGCCTCATGCCGCATCTTCTATCACTTCGCCGCCGAAGGGATGAACGATCCCAAACTCGCTGGTGAACTCGCCAGTTACTATGATTGGTGGCGGCGTGAAGTGGGCGATGTGATTGAGGAACTCCAGGCCGAGGGGCATTTTGCATTGCAAGATCCCTCAGCGCTTTCCGAGACTATGGTCGGGCTAGCCGAAGGATTGGCAATCCAGGGCGTATTCGCGGCTGACCCGGCACAGACCGCGCGCCTGAGCGGGCGGTTGGCCGATGCCATTGCCCGCTTTGATGCGCCGCTTTCGCGCCTGGAGCAGATGGCATGAGCGCGCTCCAGTCTCTCGAGACCGCGATCCATGCCGCATGGCGCGAACGCACTCCGCAATCAGCCGTCTGGCACGAGC
>JBEBJX010000141.1:0-3200 GCA_040079655.1 Sphingopyxis sp.
GGCGCCCACCAGCTTTGCCGACCTGACGGCCCAGCTCCAACCTGCCGTCGTCAATATTTCGACCAGCCAGCGCGTCCAGGTATCGCCGCAGGCTAACCCATTTTCCGGAACCCCGCTTGAGGGGCTGTTCGGGCAACGGGGCGGCGGCGGCGGTGGCCAGCCACAAACGCGGCGCGGGCAATCGCTCGGCTCGGGCTTTATCATCTCTGCTGATGGCTATATCGTCACCAACAATCATGTGGTGTCGCCCGGCGCGCCCAATGCGGTGGTCACGCAAATCACCGTCACCATGCCCGATCGCACCGAATATGTCGCAAGGCTGGTTGGCCGCGATCCCGATTCGGACCTCGCCGTGCTCAAAATCGAGGCGCGCGACCTGCCGCACGTTGCCTTTGGTGATTCAACGCATGCCCGCGTTGGCGATTGGGTCATCGCCATTGGCAACCCGCTCGGCTTTGGCGGCACCGTGACATCGGGCATCGTCTCGGCGCTCTATCGCAATGTCGGCCCGGCAGGTGTGGGCACCGGCGGCGCGTTCGACCGCTATATCCAGACTGACGCCGCGATCAACCAAGGTAATTCGGGCGGGCCGATGTTCGACATGTCGGGCCGCGTCATCGGCATCAATTCGGCGATCATCTCGCCCAATGGCGGCAGCATCGGGCTTGGCTTTGCCATACCGTCCGAGGTTGCCGAGCCGATCGTCCGCCAGCTGATTTCGGGGCAGACGATTGCGCGCGGCTATCTGGGCATCGAACGCGCACCCTTGACCGAGGACCTGGCCAGCTCGCTGGGGATCGAGCGCAGCCAGGGCGAATTTGTCCAGCGCGTTGTGCCCGAAGGCGCAGCGGACCGTGCCGGTATCCGCGCAGGCGATGTCGTCTTGCGGATCAACAACCTTGATGTCACACCAGACAGCAACCTGTCCTTCATCGTCGCCAATATTCGCCCCGGCACCCGCGTGCCGATAGAGCTGATCCGTGACGGTCGGCGAATGACGGTTAATGCGACGGTCGCCACCCGGCCCAGCGCCGAGGAACTGGCGGCTGCGCCAGAGTTTAACCCCGAAGAGCAGCAGGATTTCGGCGCACAAGAAGCACCAAAACCCGGCGCCGATACCACCATCCGTGGGCAATTGGGAATGGTCACACAGGCTTTGACCGAAGAAATCGCACGCCAGATTGGTGTCGACACAACGACCCGCGGCGTGGTTATTGGTGCCATATCCCCATCGTCCGATGCCGCCGCCAAACAGTTGCGGCGCGGCGATATCATCTTGAATGCCCATGGCCGCGCGATTACCAATAATGACGATCTGGCTGCCGCGATTGCCGAGGCCAAGCGCCAGGGGCGCACTGCGATTTTGGTCCAGGTGCTGCGGCGCGGTGTCCGCCCGCAATATATTCCACTGGTATTCGAGAATTAAGGCTTGATAACAAGTGATCGACCTGTAACCGTTCGCCCTGAGTGCTGTCGACGCCGCATGGCTGAGACAGCGTATCGAAGGGCGGTCTTTCGATACGCCATTTTGCCCTTCGACAAAGCGCAGGGACGCCATGGCACCTCAGGACGAACGGAGCAGGAAGAACGGTAGTGAACGAGAACGCAGAGATTTTCATCGGCAAAGCGGGCGACACGCGCCAAGTTATCAACCTGCGGCGTGCTAATCGCCACGGCCTCATCGCGGGGGCGACCGGCACCGGCAAAACCGTGACGCTACAGGGAATGGCCGAAAGCTTTTCCGCCGCCGGGGTTCCGGTGTTCGTCTCCGATGTTAAGGGCGACCTGTCGGGCATGGCGCTCGCGGGCGTTGCGAACGGCAAGCTACACGAGATTTTTGCCGCGCGCGCTGCCGAAATCGGCCAGAGCGATTGGGCCTATAAAGATAATCCGGTCACATTCTGGGACTTGTTCGGCGAACAGGGTCATCCGGTGCGCACCACCGTTTCCGAAATGGGGCCGCTGCTGATTGCGCGCCTGCTCGGCCTTAACGAAACGCAGGAAGGCGTGTTGTCGATCGCGTTTCGCATGGCCGATGAGCAACATATGTTGTTGCTCGACCTCGGCGATCTCCAGGCGATGCTGGCCTGGTGCGCCGAAAATGCCGCCGATCTGGCGACGCGCTATGGCAATGTCTCCAAAGCCAGCGTTGGCACGATCCAGCGCCAATTATTGACGCTTGAGGACCAGGGCGGCGACAAGTTTTTTGGCGAACCCGCGCTCGACATCATGGACATGATCCAATGCGACGATGTGGGCCGCGGGGTCATCAACATCCTTGCCGCCGATAAATTGATGCAAAGCCCCAAGCTTTACGCGACTTTCCTGTTGTGGTTGATGGCTGAATTGTTCGAGACACTGCCCGAAGTGGGCGACCCCGACAAGCCCAAGCTGGTGTTCTTTTTCGATGAAGCCCATCTGCTGTTTGACGAGGCGCCGCCCGCCTTGCTCGACAAGGTCGAACAAGTGGTGCGCCTGATCCGCTCCAAGGGGGTTGGCGTCTATTTCGTCACGCAAAACCCGATCGACATCCCCGACAGCGTCGCCGGGCAGCTTGGCAACCGGGTGCAACACGCGCTGCGCGCCTTTACCCCGCGCGAGCAAAAGGCGATCAAGGCGGCGTCCGAAACCTTCCGCCAGAACCCGGCGCTCGACGTCGAAACCGTCATCACCGAACTTAAAGTCGGCGAGGCGCTGGTCTCGACGCTGATGGCCGATGGCGCGCCGAGCATTGTCGAGCGCACGTTGATCAAAGCCCCCGCGTCGCGCGTTGGGCCGCTGGATGCTCGCGAGCGCGCTATCATCCGCTCGACCAGCATCGTCGGCGAAAAATATGACGCGGCGATCGACCGCGAATCGGCTGAGGAACTGCTCGCCGCCAAGGTTGACGCTGCGGTGGCTGCGGCTGCCGAGGTCGATGCCGCAGATGATGCGGCAAAAGCCGCCGCCACAGCAGCCAAGGATGAAGCCAAGCTGCGCGCCGCCGAAGAACGCGAGAGATTGCGCGTGCAGAGTGTCGCCGCGCGCGAGGAAGAGCGCGCCGCCCGCGTCGCCGCACGCGAAGCCGCCAAGCCCAGCATGGCCGAAAAGATGATGCAATCGGCCGCGCGATCAGCCGCCAGCTCGGTCGGGCGACAGATAGCGGGCCGCGCGGGGGCCAGCCTGGTTCGCGGGATATTGGGCAGCCTGTTTGGCGGGCG
>JBEBJX010000142.1:0-3194 GCA_040079655.1 Sphingopyxis sp.
GGATGCGCGCTTGCGGGCAGTTTCGGCGCGGGCAGGCCCAGCGCTGGCACCCTCGGCGCGAACCAAGCTGCTCGATGCGGCGATGCGGATCATCCGCGAGCAGGGTTATGGCGCCACATCCGTCGATGAACTGTGCGCGGCGGCGGGCGTCACCAAAGGCGCGTTTTTCCACCACTTTGCATCGAAAGAGGCGCTGGGCGTCGCGGCGGCGGACCATTGGTCGCTCACCACCGTGAGGATTTTTGAGGGCGCGCCCTATCACGACCACGCCGACCCGCTCGATCGCGTGCTCGGCTATCTCGATTTTCGCGCCTGGCTGATCGGCGGAACAACCGCGCAATTCACCTGTCTGGCGGGAACGATGGCGCAGGAGGTGTTCGCCTCGCACCCCGCGATCCGCAATGCGTGTTACACCAGCATTGCGGGCAATGCCGCGACGCTGGAGGCTGACTTGGCGGCGGCGATTGCGGCCTATAGTGCGCCCGAAGGCGTCACCGCGCACAGCCTGGCGATGCATATCCAGTGCGTGCTCCAGGGCGCGTTCGTTATCGCTAAGGCCAAGGATGACGCAGGCTTTGCTGTCGAGAGCCTCGTCCACCTGCGACGCTATTTCACGCTGTTGTTCGGCCGCGAAGCGCGTGAGGCGGACCCCGAAGCCACCGCAATCCAAAACGCCGCAATGCGCGCGCACCTCGAACGCCTGTTCTGGACCGACCAATCCCAAGGAATCGCATGATGTCATTTCAAGCCTATCTCAACAATATTCAGTCCAAAACGGGCAAAAGTCCGAGTGACTTTAAGGCAATGGCTGCCGAGAAGGGTTTTGCTGGCCCCGACGGCCTCAACCCCGGCATCAAGGCGGGGGCGATTGTCGCCTGGCTCAAGGCGGATTTCGATCTGGGCCACGGCCACGCGATGGCGATTGTCGCGCTGCTCAAAGGCAAAAAGAACTAGGAAGGAGAAAACGCATGACCGCGACAATTTCCATCGCCCTGCCGGTGACCAACCTGAAAAAATCAATCGCTTTCTACGAGGCGCTGGGCTTCACCCACAACGCGATGTTCAGCGGAGAGACGTCCGCCTTCATGGTATGGAGCGAGGCGATAAACCTCATCCTGCTCAGCCATGACGCATGGAAAACCCGCACCAGCCGCCCGATCTGCCCGCCCGGCCACAGCGAGGTTGGGCTGATGCTGTCGATGGATGGCCGCGCCGCGGTCGACGCGGCAAACGCGGCGGCAGCGGCGCACGGCGGCACGCCAGACATCAACCCGATAGAGGATGAGGGCGTGATGTACGGCCGCGATTTTACCGACCCCGACGGCCATGTCTGGGGCGCGACATGGATGGACGCAGGCGCGATGGCGGCGGCTGGATGAAAGCGGCTGACCAAATCGATGAGTATCATCGGCAGCAGTCGGTTGCGGATCAGGCGATCTGCGCCATACTTCGCAGCGAAATCGACACCGCATTGCCCGATGCGACAAGCAAGATCTGGCACGCTCATCCGGTCTGGTTCCTCGATGGTAACCCGATTGTCGGCTATTCTCGGTTGAAAGCTGGGATGCGCCTGATGTTCTGGAGCGGCCAAAGTTTTGGCGAAGAGGGGTTGAAGGGAAAAAGCAAGTTCAAGGACGCCGCGGTGCGCTATTCCGATGCAGCGGAGATCAACATCGAAAATTTGCGCCGATGGCTTGGGAAAGCGCGCGACATCCAGTGGGATTATCAGAATATCGTCAAACGCAAGGGCCTGCTTGAACGGCTGAAATGAGAGGAGAAAGACAATGACCTATATTGATGGATATATAATTCCGGTGCGCACAGACAAGCGCGAAGAGTATAAGGCGATGGAGGCGTTTTCATCACCAATCTTCATTGAGCATGGCGCGCTTCGGGTGGTGGAATATTGGGGGGATGATGTGCCGCATGGCAAGCAGACCGATTTTTACCGCGCGGTCGATGCCAGGGAAGGCGAGTCGATTATATTCGGCTGGATGGAGTGGCCCGACAAAGCAACGCGCGACACCGGCAATGCCGCCGCGATGGCCGACCCACGGTTCAAGGATTTCGACTTTGGCGATATATTGGATGGCAAGCGTATGATCTTCGGCGGATTTATGCCGCTTCTTGATATGAAGGGATAAGACAATGGCAAATGCACATGGCGATTTCATCTGGTATGAACTGTTGACGACCGATGCCGATGCGGCGGGCGATTTTTACGGCAAAGTGGTCGGCTGGACCAGCAAAGGCGCGGGCCAACCCGGCATGGACTACCGCTTTTTCTATGCCGGTGATGGCAGCGACACCAAGGACGGCGTCGGCGGTTATATGGCGATCACGCCCGAGATGGCGGCAGGCGGGGCGCGGCCGACATGGCTCGGCTATATCGCGGTTGATGATGTTGACGCATCGGTGGCGAGTATCGTCGCAGCAGGCGGCGCGGTGATGATGCCCGCGATGGATCTGCCGAATGTTGGGCGAATGGCGATGGTCGCCGATGGTCAGGGCGTGCCATTCTATGTCATGCGCGGCGCGAGCGATGAGGCCAGCCACGCCTTTGCCGCAACCGAACCCAAGGTCGGGCATTGCGCGTGGAACGAGCTATCAACCACCGACCCCACGGCGGCGGTCGCTTTTTACACCAAACAATTCGGCTGGCGACAGGACGGCGAGATGGACATGGGACCGATGGGTAAATATCAGTTCCTCTATCACGGTGAGCCAATGATCGGCGCTATCATGCCCAAAATGCCGTCGATGCCGATGCCAGGTTGGACCTATTATTTCCGCGTCGCCGATATCGACGTCGCGGTCGCGGCGATCACGGCGAATGGCGGCAGCCTGTTGATGGAGCCGATGGAAATCCCCGGCGGCATTTTTGCGCTGAACGCGCGTGACCCGCAAGGCGCGGCGTTCGCGATCATGGGGCCGCGCAAATGAGCGGAAAAATCACCCCCTGCCTGTGGTTCAATGGCGAAGCCGAAGATGCGGCGAAGCTCTATGTCTCGCTGTTCCCCGACAGCCGTATCGACACAGTGTCACGCTATGGCGATGGCATGCCCTTCCCCGCCGGCACCGCGATGATGGCCGCCTTCACGCTCAATGGACAGCGGTTTCAGGCGCTGAATGGCGGCCCGCATTACACGCACAGCCCGGCAATCTCGATGAGCGTGTCGTGCGCGGACCAGAGC
>JBEBJX010000143.1:0-3188 GCA_040079655.1 Sphingopyxis sp.
TCAGGCCAGCGTCGATCACCGCCTGCGCGAACTCGGCATTTTCGGACAGGAAACCATAGCCCGGATGGATCGCCTCCGCTTTGGTGGCGAGCGCGGCGGCGATAATCTTCTCGCCCACCAGATAGCTCTCCCGCGCCGGAGACGCCCCGATATGCACCGCCTCATCGGCTTGGCGCACATGCAGCGCCTTGGCATCGGCGTCGGAATAGACCGCAACAGTGCGAATGCCCATCGCGCGCGCGGTGCGTATGATGCGGCAGGCGATCTCGCCGCGATTGGCGATGAGGAGGGATTGGATCATAATTCTTCCTAAATTCCTCCCCGAGCTTGTCTCGGGGAGGGGGACCGCCCTGCTTTAGCAGGGTGGTGGAGGGGCAGGCGCGAAAGCGCCAGTGCGAGGATGCCGTCGGCAACTGCGGTGGCGTCTTTTAGTATGTCTGCGGCGGGAATGCGGACGGTGTCGATGTCCTTGGAAAGCAACCAAGCATCGCGCCGCACATCGCGTCCCGGATTGTCGCCCATGTCATGCGCAATGCCATCAACCTCAATCACCAACCGTGCGTCGGAGCAGTAAAAGTCCATGCCAAGTCTGCTGCTTGGATGTTGGCGGCGGAACTTTACGCCTTGCGGCTGGCCTCGAAGCAAATTCCACAGTAGAATTTCGGGCAACGACATTTTTTTGCGAAGCTGGCGCGCGCGGGAGACTGATCCGGAAGCTGGCTTTGGTGCGTGGTCTTTAAACACAAACAGCCCCTCCACCATCCACCTTCGCTGCGCTCCGGCGGACGGTCCCCCTCCCCGAGACAAGCTCGGGGAGGAATTTAAGCAAGAAGCAAGTCAAAGCCAAATTCGTCCCACAGCTGGCTGGGGGAGATGGCCGTGCGACGCACTGACGAAGAGGCTGCTAGGCAATATCAGCCCAGTCATGGATTATTCCATCCACCTGGCTGATTATCTTCCCACTCAATTATCAAGCCATTCACGATCAAGCTGAGCAAGGCTATTCCAGCGCCTATCCAAAAATTTACGTCGAAAAAATACCACCCAGCCCCGCCGACGACTGCAGCGATGGCAAGCCAAATACTGAGGCCAAAAATCCGTGGTTTTATCTTACTCACATCCGGAACACCCCGAACCGGGGCGCCTCCTCAACCGGCGCGTTCAGCGCCGCCCCCAGCGCCAGCCCCAGCACATCCCTTGTCTGCGCCGGGTCGATGATCCCGTCGTCCCACAGCCGCGCGGTCGCGTGATAGGGGTTGCCTTCGTCTTCGTATTTCTGGCGGATCGGGGCCTTGAAGGCTTCGGCCTCTTCCGGCGTCCATTTGTCGGCGTCGCGGTGGACGGTGGCCAGCACGCTCGCCGCCTGCTCGCCGCCCATCACCGAAATCCGCGCATTGGGCCAGGTGAACAGGAAACGTGGGCTATAGGCCCGCCCGCACATGCCGTAATTGCCCGCGCCAAAGCTGCCGCCGATCAGCAAGGTGATCTTGGGCACGCTCGCGGTGGCGACGGCGGTGACGAGTTTCGCGCCGTGCTTGGCGATGCCCTCCGCCTCATATTTGCCGCCGACCATGAAGCCGCTGATGTTTTGAAGAAACAGCAAGGGTATCCGCCGCTGGCAGGCGAGCTCGATGAAATGCGCGCCTTTGACTGCGCTTTCGCTAAACAACACGCCGTTGTTGGCGAGGATCGCGACCGGCATGCCCCAGATATGCGCGAAGCCGCAAACGAGCGTGCTGCCATAGAGCGCCTTGAACTCATGAAACTCGCTGCCGTCAACGATGCGCGCAATAACTTCGTGGACGTCATAAGGCGCGCGGACGTCGTCGGGGATGACGCCGTAGAGTTCTTCCGCGTCGAATTTGGGTGGGCGCGGCTCTTTGAGGTCGATGTCGGGTTTGTGGATCGGGCCGAGGTGGCTGATGATATCGCGGACGATGGTCAGCGCATGTTCGTCATTCTCGGCAACATGGTCGACCACGCCCGATTTGCGCCCATGCAAATCGCCGCCGCCCAGATCCTCGGCGCTGATTTCCTCGCCGGTCGCGGCCTTCACCAGCGGCGGGCCAGCGAGGAAAATCGTGCCTTGGTTGCGTACGATAACGCTCTCGTCGGACATCGCGGGGACATAAGCGCCGCCTGCGGTGCAGCTGCCCATGACGCAGGCGATTTGCGGGATGCCCTTGGCGCTCATGTTAGCTTGATTGAAGAAAATGCGGCCAAAATGGTCGCGGTCGGGGAAAACCTCGTCCTGGTGCGGCAGGTTCGCGCCCCCGCTGTCGACCAGATAGATGCACGGCAGGCGGTTGGCCTCGGCAATCTCCTGTGCGCGCAGATGCTTTTTGACGGTCATCGGGTAATAGGTGCCGCCCTTCACTGTCGCGTCGTTGCAAACGATCATGCATTGGCGGCCCGAAACACGGCCAATGCCGGTGATGATCCCCGCGCCGGGGATTTCGCCGTCATACAGGTCGCATGCCGCGAGCTGGCCGATTTCCAAAAATGGCGAGCCGGGATCAAGCAACCGCTCAACCCGCTCCCTCGGTAACAGCTTGCCCCGCGACGTGTGCCGCTCGCGCGACTTTTCGTTGCCGCCCAAGGCCGCTTCGGCAACCTTTGCCCACAATTCATCTTTCAACGCGACATTGTGCGCAAAGTTCAGGCGGAATTGTTCGCTTTCGCGATCAGCGGCGGTCGGCAAAACGGGTGCGGTCATACGTCATCTATAACGTCCCAACAGCCTATGGGAATACGCAACTTTATTACGCTGCCCGCAACATCGCCGCGACGGTTATCCAGCGAATTTTGTGCGCAGGTCGAGCATCGCGATGGCCGCCTTCGCCGCCTCGCCGCCCTTGTCCTTTTGCGCAGGATCAGCGCGGACCAGCGCTTGCTCTTCATTCTCCACCGTCAATATGCCATTGCCAATCGCCATGCCATCCATGGTCAGCGCCATAATCCCGCGCGCGCTCTCGCCCGCGACGATTTCGAAATGATAGGTTTCGCCGCGAATGACCACGCCGATCGCGACATAGCCGTCATACAGATCGCTTTCCGAGGCCAACGCGATGGTGCCGGGAATCTCAAGCGCGCCGGGGACGGTCACAACCTCAAACTCATGCCCAGCCGCCTTCAGCGCAGCTTTCGCGCCTGCCACCAGCATATCGTTCAAATGATCGTAAAAACGC
>JBEBJX010000144.1:0-2967 GCA_040079655.1 Sphingopyxis sp.
TGCGTGCCCGCATCGGCACCAGAGGCCACCACGGCAGCCAGCGATTCCGCCACGCTGCACGAACGTCTGCTCACACTCGACACCCATATCGACACGCCGCTGCATTTTGAGCGCGCGGGATGGCGCTTTGCCGAAGCCCACAGCTTTGCCAACGACCTCAGCCATGTTGATTTGCCGCGGATGCACGATGGTGGGCTGGATGGCGGGTTCTTCGTCGTCTATACCGGCCAGGGGCCGCTGACCACGGAAGGCTACACCGCCGCCGCCACTCATGCGCAGCGCAGGCTGGTGGCGATTGAGCGCACCTTCGCCGCCAACGCGCGCGCGATCACCCTCGTCACCAGCGCAGCACAGGCCGAAGCGGCAGTGCGTAGCGGGCGACACGCAGGATTCATCAGCATCGAAAATAGCTATCCGCTGGGGGAAAGCGTCGCCGCGCTCGCCGATTATCGACGGCGCGGGGTGTTGATGGCCGGGCCGGTGCATAATGGCGGCAACCAGTTTGGCGATAGCGCCAGCGGGGGCACGGCAAGATGGGGCGGGCTCTCGCCATTGGGCCGACAATGGGTCGCGGAGATGAACCGGCTTGGCATGATTATCGACGCCAGCCATTCGAGCGACGCGGCACTGGCGCAGATGCTCGAGCTATCGACCGCGCCGATTGTCTTGTCGCACTCCGGCCTCGATAGGATATTCGACCATCCGCGTAATATCAGCGACGATCAGTTGCGCGCGCTAGCGGCCAAAGGAGGGGTGCTCCAGATCAACAGCGTATTCCTGTCGCGGTTCAACAATAGCGCGGCGCGCAGCCCGCTGTATGACCAGTTCGACCGTATCGGTGAATTGTCAGCCGCCGAGGTCGCCACACTAGCCGCGCAGTGGGCCACGCTCGACCGCACCGAGCGCGTCAATGAGGGCGATTTCGCGCTGTTCATGCGCGCATTGCTCCATTGCCTTGAGGTGGCGGGTGCCGATCATTGCGGGATCGGCGCCGATTGGGATGGCGGCGGGGGCCTTCGCGGGTTTGAGGATGTTACCGCGCTGCCGCAAATCACTGCCTCACTAGCCCGTGCAGGTTATAATGAGGGCGACATCGCCAAAATCTGGGGCGGCAACGTGCTGCGGCTGCTGCGCGCAGCAGAGGCCGCGCGTCAGCGCAACTGACTTGCCGGAACAGCGAAGCAAGCGTAGCATCGCGGTTTGGAGAGAAAACATGCGAAATACCAAGCTATTGGCAGCAATCCTTGCGCTGTTCGCCGCACCAGCCCTGGCACAGGAAACTTCGCCGCAGGATGCGCCGCCACATAATAGCACCGTCGCGGCCGCGGTTGTGCCGCCATTGGGCGCCCCCATAACGCTCGATCGCAGCGACCGCATGACCTTGCCTGTCACCATAGCTGGCCAGGGCCCGTTTCCGTTCATCGTTGACACCGGGGCGGAACGCACTGTGGTTTCAAGCGAGCTCGCGGCGCAACTGGGGCTGCAAATCACCGGTCAGGCGCGCGTTATTGGCCTCGCGGAGAGCGTGATAGCCGACCTCTATCGCATCGACAGCATGGCGGTGCGCGACATCAACCTGGAACCAGGGTCGGTACCGACATTCGACCAATACGACATTGGCGGGCCCGGTCTGATCGGCATCAACAGCCTGGAAAATCACAAGGTCATCATCGATTTTGTTGCAGGGCGTATGGATATCCGCGCGTCGGAACGCGCGCGCGGGCGGGTACGCGAAACAGATTTTGATCGCGACGCCATAGTCGTCATTGCCCGGCGGCGCGCGGGGCGAATGATATTGTCCAACGCCACAATTGGCGGCCAGCGCATCGACGTCATCATCGACACCGGCGCACAATCTTCTGTCGGCAACCTGGCTTTGCGGCGGCTGGTGCTGCGGCAACAACGCCAGGGGCGCGGCGGGTTGACACGCGGCGAATTGCGCAGCGTTACTGGCGCGGTGCTCAGCGTCGACCTCGGAATTATTGAGCGGATCACGCTGAATGGCCTCGATTTTACAAACCTGCCTGTATCCTACGCTGATTCGCCCGCCTTTGCAGCATTGGAATTGGAACAGCGGCCGGCGCTGTTTCTGGGGATGGATATGCTGCGCTTATTTGACCGTGTGGCGGTTGATTTCACTAACCGCCGGGTGACTTTTGACATGCGCGATGGCGCGCAGCTGGACCGGCCAAGCCGCTATGCTGCGGATCATTCAATTTTGGGACGAAGTTGATCTTGAACGCATTTCAGGGCGGCTGTTGCAATCTTATCTCACAAAGCGAAAAATTGGCATTCGAATGCCAAACTCCTTGGCAACCAAGGAAATAATCGTCACTCTACTGCTGTGAACCGAAGCAGGCGGCGTCGATAGTTTCGACCGCGATGACTTCACACCAAGGAGAGAGCGATGCGCACGTCCAATAGCCGAACGATATTTGGCGCCATGTTGATTTCCGCCAGTGCATTGGCATTGAGCGCACCCGCATTGGCACAGGATGCCGCGAGCGACACCACTGCAGAGGAAGAGGATGGCGAGATTGTCGTCGTGGCGCAGGGTCGGTCACAATTATTGTCCGACGTTCCGGTCGCCGTCTCCGCCGTTACCGCCGAAACGTTGCAAAATAGCGGTGCCAACGACATCCGCCAGCTCAATCAGGTTGCGCCATCGCTGCTCGTCTCCTCAACCGGATCCGAAGCCAATGGTTCCGCGCGTATTCGCGGCATCGGCACAGTCGGCGATAACCCCGGCCTTGAAAGCAGCGTCGCCGTGTTCATCGACGGCGTCTATCGCTCGCGCTCGGGCATCGGATTGAACGAACTGGGCGAAATTGAGCGGGTAGAGGTGCTGCGCGGGCCGCAGGGCACGCTGGGCGGGCGCAACGCATCGGCGGGGATGATTTCGGTCATCTCCAAAAAACCCGAATTTGATTTTGGGGCCAATTTCGAAGCAACCTATGGCAATTATGA
>JBEBJX010000145.1:0-2964 GCA_040079655.1 Sphingopyxis sp.
TATGGCGATACGCTTTGGCCCCTCTTCGCCATATGGCATTTCGAAATGATGGATTTCATAAGCCCCCAACGCGAAGTAGGCGAAAAACATCAGAACAGCAGCTGCATAGAATATACGCGGGCTGCGTTGCACCCATTCTGGGATATTTCCGCTCATTCCGCAGCCTCCGCAAATGTTTCGCCATGCACCAGTTCAGCCGAACAGCGCTGCATCGTTTCGCTCGCCCGCGCAATCGCGTTGGTCAGGTAAAAATCCTTGATCGGCGACGGGATCGGGCCAGACGCCGCTTTCGCCGCCTTGGCGTCGATCTTGGGCACGGCCCAGCCATAGTCCGCAACCCCCTCTGCCCCCAGCGCGGGTACGGCGGCGATCATCGCGGCGCGGCACGCGTCGAATGAGTCAAAGCCAAGCGAAACCCCCAGCACATCGGCGAGCGCGCGGAATATGCTCCAGTCCTCACGCGCGTCGCCTGGCGGGAACACGGCACGTTCGCTCCGCTGCACGCGGCCCTCGGTGTTGACATAGGTGCCGGGCTTTTCGCTCCACGCAGCTGACGGAAGGATGATGTCGGCGGTGTGCGCGCCCTTATCGCCGTGGTGGCCAACATAGACTTTGAGGCTTTTGGCGAATTGGCTGAAATCCACCTCGTCCGCGCCCAGAAAGAGGGCGAGCTTGGGCTTGGCCGCCGCAATGTCGGCGATGCCGCCGCTTTGCGCATAGCCCAGCATCAGCCCCCCCATCCGCGCCGCCGCCATATGGACGACGTTGAAACCGTTCCAATCGTCTTTGACCAACCCCAGCGCCTTGACCAGCGCCTGCGCCGCGCCTTGTGCACCAGGTACCGCCAAAGCACCGCCGCCGACGATCACCATCGGCCGCTCCGCAGCTTTGAACGCATCGACCACCGCCTTGGGCAATTTGCCGATCAGCGCGGCGTCATCGCCCAGCCATTCCGTGCGATATGTCAGGTCAACCTCCGGCCCGATGGCAAAGGCTTTGGCCCCGCGTTTCCACACCGCCTTGCGGATACGCGTGTTGATGAGCGGAGCCTCAAGGCGCAGATTGGTGCCGATCATCAGTATGCAATCGGCCTCCTCCGCCCGCGCTATCCGCGTGTTAAAATTGACGGCGGACAGGCTGGAGCAATCATAGTTTAGGCCCGTTTGCCGCCCTTCGAGCAGGGTCGAGCCAAGCGCATTGACCAGCGCGCGCGCGGCGAACATCGTCTCGCAATCGACCAGATCGCCGGCAATCGCCGCCACGCTCGCCCCTGCATTGACCGCAGCGATAGCCGCGAACGCCTCGGCCCAGGTCGCGGGCACCAGCTTGCCGCCCTGCCGCACCCATGGCCTATCGAGCCTGCGCACCAGCAGCCCGTCAATATGATGCCGAGTCTTATTATGTGCCCATTCCTCGTTGACGTCATCATTGACGCGCGGCAGCACGCGCAACACCGCGCGCCCGCGCGCATCGACGCGGATGTTGGTGCCAACAGCGTCCATCACGTCGATGGCGTGGGTCTTGGTCAGCTCCCACGGCCGCGCCTCAAACGCATAGGGCTTGGCGGTCAACGCGCCAACCGGGCACAGGTCAACCACATTGCCCGAAAGCTCAGATGTGACCGCGCGCTCCATATAGGAGCTGATCTGCATAGTCTCGCCGCGGCCCAGCGCGCCGATCTCCTCAACGCCCGCCACTTCCTCCGCGAACCGCACACAGCGGGTGCAATGGATGCACCGCGTCATCATCGTCTTGATGATCGGGCCCATATATTTTTCGGTGACCGCGCGCTTATTTTCGTCGTAACGGCTGTGCCCCTTGCCATAGGCAATGCTCTGATCCTGCAAATCACACTCGCCGCCCTGATCGCAGATCGGGCAATCGAGCGGATGGTTGATGAGGAGGAACTCCATCACCCCTTCGCGCGCTTTTTTGACCATCGCGCTGTCGGTGCGGATGACTTGGCCGTCGGCGGCGGGCAGCGCGCACGACGCCTGCGGCTTGGGCGGGCCGGGAGCAACCTCGACCAGGCACATGCGGCAATTGCCCGCGATCGACAGGCGTTCGTGATAGCAAAAGCGCGGGATTTCCTTGCCCGCAAGCTCGCACGCCTGGAGCACGGTGGCCCCGGCGGGAACCTCAACCTCGATGCCATCTACGGTCAGTTTAGGCATTACGCAGACCCCAGTGTTTTTGCTGCGTATCGGTCCAACGATTGTTGCCAAGCTCTGCTGTCGAGCAGCCTAGCTTTAGTTACGCTTTTGGGGCAACCGTCGATGCTTTTGAGTGTCGATTTTACACTACTCAATAGTCCATCTGGCAACGATGGGCTTAGTATAACTGCGGCTATCATGGATGTATCAAAATCAATATGGTGGATTTTTTCATCTCTATCAGTGGACGAATAAAGAATACGAAACTCTTTTTCTGCGGAAAAACCAGAGCGTTTCGCAAACGGTAAATTGCATCTATCTACATCAACAAAAGCCTCATGGAGTTTCTTATCCTGCTCGTTTTTTGAGCTCATGTAGGGAATGTATTTAACGTCACGACAGATGTAGCGCGTACTATCCAATGATGCGCAGAAGTTTTCAAACTTGCTCGCATCAAAAACTATGCAAACTCCACTCTGTCCATCGGCAAAAACCTTCCATTGATGATATGTTTGGTTTGTCGATTTAGCAACGCAATAGGCGCCCAAAAATGTCACTTTTGGGTTGAGGGATTTATACGAATCCATTGAATAGCGGTCGTTAGCATCCGCCCAAGAGTCATAGCCGACTATTGTAATTCGCTTGCTAACCAGCATATCGATCAACACAGGAAGGCTGGTGTATCTGCGATAGAGGTTCTTGCTCGACGTCATCATTCCGCCGCCTCCTGCATTGCGCTACCCGTGCGCTCATTGATCCGCCGTTCCAGTTCGGGCCGGAAATGCCGGATAAGCCCTTGGATCGGCCACGC
>JBEBJX010000146.1:0-2960 GCA_040079655.1 Sphingopyxis sp.
AAGCTGTAGCGGATGGAACGCCCACCCCTAACCCCTCCCGCAAGCGGGAGGGGAAATCTAGCATGTCGCCAATATGTGCACATATCGCTTCCGGCTCGGGCAGGCGCCCCGGCCCAAATTCGCCGCAGGCCATTTCGCCCTCATCCGGCTCCATCACCGTCACGCCGTCAGCGCGCAATTGCGCAACATTGCGCCGCGTTGCGGCATGGTGCCACATCCGCACATTCATGGCCGGCACCGCCAACACAGGCTTGTCGGTGGCGAGCAGCAGCGTGGTCGCCAGGTCATTGGCCATGCCCGCCGCCATCCGCGCCAGCAAATCGGCGGTTGCGGGGCACACCACCACCAAATCGGCCTGCCGCGACAGTGCAATATGGCCCATTTCAACCTCGTCCTTGAGGTCGAACAGTGCGCTGTAAACTTTATTCTCGCTCAGCGCGGCGAGGCTCAATGGCGTGACGAACTCTGCCCCGCCAGCCGTGAGCACACAGGTGACGGCCATGCCCTGTTTTTTGAGCAGGCGCACCAGCTCGCAAGCTTTATAGGCGGCAATGCCGCCGCCGATGATGAGCAGGATGCGAGGGGTGGTCATGTCAAAATCCGCTAAACAGCATGTCGAATCGCGCCATCAATATTGCCGATATTCGTCATAGGGCATGCCGTGGGCAGCGATCCAGGCGTTATAGGATTCAATTGCTTGCTTGTTTTCGTTTTTCCAGTTTTCGGCGCACAACGCGGCAACCTGTTCGTTGGGGCTGCGTTCGCAAGCCTGCGACAGGTTGACGCCAAGCTGCTTGGCCAGTTCGACTAGCTCAGCGTTCAGCGGAACATCGGTCGCGCGCTTTTGGCCGGAGAGGTTTGTGGGTCGGTTCATCGCGCACTCCCTATCCGCAATATGTATGCACAATATTTGTGTGTAGCAAGCGGTCAACTCATTCTGAGCGAGTAGTCGATGCAGATAGTAGAACATGGTTGATATAGCCCGTAATCGCACCGAGTACTGCACCAAGGGCAGCAACCATCGGGAAGGGTATCAAGGACAAACTCAAATCCAGCATTATAACAATCAAGGCACCGCCAATCACCGCACCGCTTATTAGCCATGCCGCTCGCAAAGCAAAAATGTGATGTATTCTGGCAAGTATGATACCCAATGCCATGGCTATCAGGTTGACAGGCCAGATAACAACTAAGCCGATTATAGCACCAATGAACGATCCAAAAAAGACACCCTCACCAAACTCATAAAAACCAGTTTGAATGCTGCTGGTAAATAATGGAACGGCTGCCGCCGACAAGCCCATTACCAAACCAGCCATGATCGATGTAAAAAATGAAAACGTTGCTATGTCGACAGGGCCGGCGCGCATCACCCCCACCCCATCACCATAACAGCCGTAGCGCCAGCGAGCGCGCCGAGCGTCGTGGTGAGAGCATAGCCCCACCAGCCCTTGCCGCCTGCTCCCGCGCGCTTTTCCCACATCAACGGCACATCGGGCAATGGCGGCGGCGGCGGCGCTGCGCCTTTATCGGGGAAGGCGTCCTCTATCCGGCGCAGCAAATCGGGCAGGCGGCGAAGCGTGCGGCTCGCATCGATCAGACGGTCGGCGAGCTGTGCCTCTGGGCCCAATTCCTCGCGAATCCACGTCTTCACGAACGGGCCGCTGGTGTCCCACATGTTGAGGTCTGGGTCGAGCGCGGTCGCCACCCCTTCGACCATCACCATCGTTTTTTGGAGCAGCAACAGGTGCGGCTGGGTCTGCATGTCGAAATCGCGGGTGATGCTGAATAGCCCGTCGAGCATTTGCCCAACCGACAATTCCTTGACCGGGCGGCCGCGCATCGGCTCACCCACCGCACGAAGGGCGGTCGCAAAATCATCCTGATTATGATGCGCGGGCACATATTGTGCCTCGAAATGAATCTCCGCCACGCGAGCATAATTGCCGGTGATGAGGCCATAGAGAATCTCGGCGAGCCAGCTGCGCGCCTTGCGATTGATGCGGCCCATGATACCAAAATCAATGGCGGCAATGGTGCCGTTCGGCTCGACGATCAAATTGCCCTGATGCATGTCGGCGTGGAAATGGCCATCCGATATGGCTTGGCGAAGGAAGGCATTGACCAAACGTTCGGCAAGCAATTTGGTGTCATGCCCAGCGGCGAGTAGCGCCGCGCGGTCGGATATTTTGATGCCGTCGATCCACTCCAGCGTCATGAGCGTGCCCGACGTGCGATCCCAATCGATGGCGGGGACGCGGTAACCCTCTAGCCCTTTTGCCGCATCAGCGAGTTCGGAGGCCGAGGCCGCTTCGCGCCGCAAATCGAGCTCGCGCATCGTCCAGCGTTTGAAATTGGCGATGACCAGGCGCGGGCACAATCGCGTGATTTCCGGCCCGCCCACTGCCTCCAGATGCGCCGCCGCCCATTCATAGGTGTCTATGTCGCGCGCAAACTTCTCTCGCACCCCTGGGCGCAGCACTTTGACCGCAACATCGGAACCCTCGGTGGTGGTGGCGCGATAGACTAACGCAACAGAGGCGGAACCAATTGGGTCTTCGTCAAAGCTCGCATAAGACTCGCCGATCGTGCGGCCCAGTCCCGCCTCGATCAGTGGCCTCACCTCGGCAAAGGGGGCGGGGGGAAGCGCATCTTGCAGCATCAACAGGTTATGCGCCGCTTCTTCGCCGACCAGATCGGGGCGGGTCGCCAGCGTTTGTCCGAGTTTGATTGCGGCGGGGCCGATGGCACGAAAGGCGCTGGCATAATCGGGGGTGGCGGGTTGAGATGCGCCAAATCGGGCTATGCGTGCGAGGCGTCGCACGGCGGCAGGGGTCGTCGGCGATCGCTCTATCCCGCGCAGCGCGCCGTGCCGTGCTAGGGTGCGGCCCCACGACAATAGTCGCCAGATATGGGTGATCGGGCGGGTCATAAAGCCCCGGCCCCTTTAGGGGAGGGGG
>JBEBJX010000147.1:0-2894 GCA_040079655.1 Sphingopyxis sp.
GCACATGCGGCGGGGAACTACCGCTGGGCGGCGGAACTGCTCAACCATCTGGTGTTCGCCGATGGCAACAACAGCGAGGCGAAGCTGGCGCTGGCCGATGCCTATGAACAATTGGGTTTTCAAGCCGAATCGGGGGCGTGGCGGAACTATTATCTGAGCGCGGTGGCCAACCTGCGCGGGGATGCGCCGGCCAACACGATCACGCGGCAACAATCGGCGGATTATGTCGATGCCATCCCGACGCTCGACCTGTTCAATGCGCTGGCAACGCGGCTGGCGGCGAGCGAAGCGGTGGCACAACCGCAATTTTTCAGCTTTATCTTCACCGATACGAACGAGGTGGTGACGGTCGAGCGGCGCGGGATGATCGAGATACCAAGATTGGAGCCGAGCGAAGCATCACCGGTCGACGACGCGAGGGCTGCCCCCCCGACTGCTGAGGTGCGCACGACGCGTAGCGCCTTTGCCGCGTTGCTGCTGGGGCGGGCACAGGCTCCGGCGCTCATGGCCGCAGGGCAGCTGGCCTTTTCGGGCGATGTTGCGGCGTTACAGGCATGGCTCTCCAGCCACGCCCCGCCGACGCCCGGGTTTGCGGTTGTGACGCCGTAACGCCGTAACGGCTCAACCCCAAACGGTGTGGAAAGCGATTTTGCGACTCGGCTTGTCGCCGGCCCGACTCGTTTCATCCCTTCGTTTGAATAGGCGCTTTGCGCGGCGTGGGTTGCTCGTCTATGCGTCACCCGTGAACAGCATCATCCCTTCTGCCCACATAGGCATGTTCGCCAATATCGACGGACGCTCGCGCCACCTGTTTGCCCTGCGCATTTATTTTGAGGACACTGATCTCAGCGGCGTCGTCTATCACGCCAATTATCTGCGCTATATGGAGCGGGCACGATCTGACATGCTGCGGCTGGCGGGGATCGACAGCCGCGCCGCGTTTGAGGCGGGCGAGGGCGCGTGGGTGGTGACGGATTTGCGCATCCGCTATCACGCCCCCGCCAAGCTCGACGACGAATTGCTGGTGACAAGCGTGGTCGAGGCGGTGCGCGGTGCCAGCGTCGACATATCCCAAACGATCGCTCGCGGCGATGTGGTTCTGACGCAAGGCAGTGTGACTGCGGCCTTTGTCTCGCCAGGGGGGCGTGCCCGCCGACAGCCCGCCGATTGGATTGCCAGATTTCGCGCCATCATGCATAGCCAGTTTTTTGAGACTACACCCAATATCACCCCAGACAAAGGTTGTTGAATGCCCACTATGCTCGCGATTGAACCCGCCACCCTATCGCCAATAGCCTTGTTTTTAGAGGCTGATATTGTTGTCAAAATTGTCATGATCGGGCTGATGCTCGCATCAATATGGACATGGGCAATCATCATCGGACATGGCCGACGCCTTGGCAAAACCCGGCGCGATGCCGAAGCGTTTGAGCGCGATTTTTGGCGCGCGGGCGATATTGACCGCTTCAGCACCGATGCGCAGCGCGGCGACAGCCCCAGCGGCCGCATCCTTGCCGCCGGGCTTGGCGAATGGCGACGCTCGACCGCGCGCAACGTGGTGGACAGACAGGGGGTGCGCGAGCGTTTGTCCGCCGCGCTCGACAGCGCCATCGGCATGGAGATGGACCGGCTGGGCGACAGGCTCAACATCCTCGCCACCGTTGGCTCGGTTGCGCCGTTCGTCGGCCTGTTTGGCACGGTGTGGGGGATTATGCGTAGCTTTTCGGCGATTGCAACCGCGGGCAACAGCAGCCTGGCGGTGGTCGCACCGGGGATTGCCGAGGCGCTGTTCGCCACCGCTATCGGCCTGTTCGCGGCGATCCCCGCCGTCATCGCCTATAACCGCTTTACCCACGCGCTGGGGCGGATAGAGGCGCGGCTGCTACGCTTTGGTGATGGCTTCCACGCGATGCTCAGCCGCGAACTTGAAAAGGACGTGTGAGATGGCGATGGGTATCCATAAAGGCGGCGGGCGCGGGTCACGCGGGCGCAGCCGCGCCGCGCCGATGGCCGAGATCAACGTCACGCCGCTGGTCGATGTCATGCTGGTGCTGCTGATCATCTTCATGGTCACCGCGCCGCTTTTGACCAGCGGGGTTCCGGTTGACCTGCCCGAAACCAACGCCCGCCCGCTCGACCAGCCCGAACAACCGCCAGTGCAGATCAGCCTTGATCGTGAGGGCGACCTGTTCATCGATGATCGCGCGGTGCCGATGACGGCGCTTCCCGCCCGGTTAAACGCATTGGCCGCAGAGCAGGGGAGCGATGAGCGAACGATCATGCTGCGCGCCGACCGCGCGCTTGATTACGGCAAGGTGATGCGGGTGATGGGCGAGCTAAACCGGGCGGGGCTTACGCACGTATCGATGGTCACAACGGGTTCATCTACGCCGCAATAGGGTGAGGAGTGATTTCGAGGGAGATGGGACATCGAACGGCTCGGAAATCACGGTAAGAGAGAGGTGATGACATTGGATCGGACAGAGATAACAGGGTTGAGCGTGGCGATTGCCGCGCATATCCTGCTGTTTGCTTTTCTGTCGTTCCAATGGGCTGACCGCACACCTGCCCATTTCGACAATCCGCCGATGGCGGTCGAGATTATCGCAGAGGCAGCGCCACAGGCGACCGCGCCGGTCATCAGCCAGGCCCCGCCGGCAGCGAGGCTCGGCGAGCCTGACAGCGACGAGGCCGAAACCCCGCCACCGCCGCGTGCCGTGGTCGAGCCACCCAAACCGCCCAAGCCAGTGGTGCGTGAGGCGTCACGCGAGCCGCGCCCAGCACCGCGCCCAGCACCGCAAGCGCCGCCGCGCCGCACGCCGCCACCACAAGCAGAGCGCCCGGCCGTGCGCACCCCGCCCGCGCCGCAACGCACCGCATCGGCGCCCACGCCC
>JBEBJX010000148.1:0-2893 GCA_040079655.1 Sphingopyxis sp.
GGTGAACAGGAAGCGTGGGCTATAGGCCCGCCCGCACATGCCGTAATTGCCCGCGCCAAAGCTGCCGCCGATCAGCACAGTGATTTTGGGCACTTGCGCGGTGGCGACGGCGGTGACGAGTTTTGCGCCATGCTTGGCGATGCCCTCCGCCTCATATTTGCCGCCGACCATGAAGCCCGAGATATTCTGGAGGAACAGCAGGGGTATGCCGCGTTGCTGCGCGAGCTGGATGAAATGCGCGCCTTTGAGTGCGCTTTCGCTGAACAGCACGCCGTTGTTCGCGAGGATCGCGACCGGCATCCCCCAGATATGCGCAAAGCCGCACACGAGCGTTGAGCCATAGAGCGCCTTGAACTCGTGAAACTCGGATGCATCGACCAGCCGCGCGATCACCTCATGCACGTCATAGGGCGCGCGCACGTCGTCGGGGATGACGCCGTAGAGTTCTTCGGCGTCATATTTGGGGGGGCGCGATTCCTTCGCATTTAAATAGGGACTGTCCCTATTTAATCCGAGATGCGAAACAATATCGCGCACAATGGTCAGTGCATGCTCGTCATTTTCCGCCAGATGATCGACCACGCCGGAGCGGTGCGCGTGGAGCGCGCCGCCGCCCAATTCCTCGGCGCTGATTTCCTCGCCGGTCGCGGCTTTCACCAAGGGCGGTCCGGCGAGGAAGATCGTGCCCTGTTCGCGCACGATCACGCTCTCGTCGCTCATCGCGGGGACATAGGCCCCGCCAGCGGTGCAAGAGCCCATCACGCAGGCGATTTGCGGGATGCCCTTGGCGCTCATATTCGCCTGATTGAAGAAAATCCGCCCGAAATGGTCGCGGTCGGGAAAGACTTCATCCTGATGCGGCAGGTTCGCGCCCCCGCTATCGACCAGATAGATGCACGGCAGTCGGTTGGCCTCGGCAATCTCCTGCGCGCGGAGGTGCTTTTTGACGGTCATCGGGTAATAAGTGCCGCCCTTGACCGTCGCGTCGTTGCAGACGATCATGCACTGGCGGCCCGACACGCGGCCAATGCCGGTGATGATCCCGGCCCCGGGGACTTCACCGTCATACATATCGCACGCCGCAAGCTGCCCAATCTCGAGCAGCGGCGAGCCGGGATCGAGCAGGCGTTCGACGCGTTCTCGGGGGAGCAGCTTGCCGCGCGAAGCATGCCGCTCGCGCGACTTTGCGTTCCCGCCCAGCGCCGCCTCGGCGACGCGGGCGCGCAGCTCTTCGGCGAGCGCGCGGTTATGCGCCGCGCGGGCTTGGGCCTCGGGGCTGTCGGGATTGAGTGTGGTGGAAAGGGTTGGTGCGCTCATGTGGCAGGTCCAGTCTTTCCAGCGACGAACTCCAGCTTCAGCCCATCGGGATCGGCGAAGAACACCGCGTAATAGTCCGGGCCGTAGCGCGGATAGGCGGCAGGCGGATCAAGCACCTCGGCGCCCGTATCGATCAGCAATGCGTGCAGTGCATCGACATCGGCGTGGTCTGCCGCCGTCCAAGCGAGGTGGTGTAGGCCGGGAGCATAGCGATCGTGCTGACGCGCCGCGCCATCGCCCTTCGCAAGCTGGATCCCGAGCGAATGGAACAGGCCATTGCCCCGCAAGTCCCAATCGCTGCCGCGAGGGTGATCGGCAACCCGGCGATAACCGAGGAACCCCAGGATCACATCGTAGAACGCGCGCGAGCGGTCAAGATCCGTAACCGTCAGGTCGATATGGTGGACGAGGCCGCGAACGCTCATGCCCCAATCACTTCCCGGCCGATTAACATCCGCCGTATCTCGTTTGTCCCGGCACCAATATCCAGCAGTTTAGCGTCGCGCCAGTATCGCTCGACCGGCCAGTCGGTGGTATAGCCCGCGCCGCCGAGCGCCTGGATCGCCTCGCCCGCCACGCGGACCGCGTTTTCGCTCGCGAGCAGGATCGCACCCGCCGCGTCGTGCCGCGTTGTCTGGCCCGCGTCGCACGCCTTTGCCACCGCATAGACATAGGCCCGCGCCGAGTTGAGCGCGACGACCATGTCGGCGATTTTGCCCTGCATCAATTGGAACGAACCGATGGGTTTGCCGAACTGTTTTCGGTCGCGCAAATAGGGCAACACAACATCGAGGCACGCCTGCATGATGCCGAGCTGGATACCGCTCAGCACCACCCGCTCATAATCGAGGCCCGACATCAGCACAGAGACCCCGCCGTGGAGCGGGCCTATTACGCGCTCTTCCGGCACGAAGCAATCCTGAAACACCAGCTCGGCGGTGGGGCTGCCCCGCATTCCCATCTTGTCGATCTTTTGGCCAATCGAAAAACCTGCGTCGTCTTTTTCGATCAGAAAGGCGGTAATGCCGCCCTTGCCCTCGCCCGTCTTGGCATAGACAACCAGCGTGTCGGCATATTGCGCATTGGTGATCCAAAACTTGGTGCCATTCAGGCGAAAGCCGCCCGCCACCGCCTCGGCCTTGAGCTTCATCGAGACAACATCGCTGCCCGCCCCGGCCTCTGACATCGCTAGCGACCCGACATGCTCGCCCGAGATCAGCTTGGGGAGATAGCGTGCCTTTTGCTCCGCATTGCCCCAACGGCGGATCTGGTTGACGCACAGGTTCGAATGCGCGCCATAGCTGAGGCCGATCGAGGCGGAGGCGCGGCTCACTTCCTCAACCGCGACGACATGCTCCAGATAGCCGAGGCCCAGTCCGCCATCGGCTTCGTCCACGGTGATGCCGTGCAGGCCGAGCGCACCCATTGCGGGCCACAGCTCGTCGCGCGGGAACCAGCCCTCGGCGTCAATACGTTGGCTTAACGGCGCGATCTGTTCGGCCGCGAATCGCCGCGCCGCCTCGCGGATCATCGCCGCATTATCGCCCAGCCCATAATCCAGCATGCCGTCCATCGC
>JBEBJX010000149.1:0-2825 GCA_040079655.1 Sphingopyxis sp.
GGGCATCGCCTCGGTCAAGCTGTTGCAGGAGGGGGGCAGCATCACCGCCGCCAATGCCAGCCAGATTTGCGACGGCGCATCGGCGGTGCTGATCGTCTCCGAAGCCGCGCTGAAAGCGCATGGCCTGACCCCCATCGCACGGATCCACAATGTCACCGTCACGGCGGGCGACCCCATCATCATGCTCGAAGAACCGTTGTTTGCGACGGACCGGGCCTTGCAGCGCGCAGGGATGCGGATCAGCGACATCGATTATTATGAGGTGAACGAGGCGTTTGCGCCGGTGCCGCTGGCCTGGGCCAAACATGTTGGGGCCGACCCGGCACGGCTTAATGTTCATGGCGGGGCGATTGCGCTCGGTCATCCGCTCGGTGCATCGGGAACCAAGCTGATGGCGACGCTGCTGAATGTGCTCAAGGCCAAGGGCGGGCGTTATGGCCTGCAAACCATGTGCGAGGGCGGCGGTATCGCCAATGTCACGATTGTCGAACGATTGTAAGGAGGGATAAATCTCATGAAACTCGATTCAACCATCTCGGCAGTGGTTACTGGCGGCGCATCGGGGCTGGGCGCAGCCACCGCGCGCGCATTGGCCGCCAAGGGTGTCAGGGTCGCGATCTTCGACCTGCAGGAGGAAAAAGGCCTGGCCATTGCCAATGAGATTGGCGGGGTGTTTTGCGAGGTCAACGTCACCGACGACGCCAGCGTTGACGCGGGATTTGCCAAGGCGCGCGCTGCGCATGGGCAGGAACGCGTCCTCGTCAACTGCGCGGGCACCGGCAATGCGATCAAGACCGCCAGCCGCTCGAAGGAAGATGGCAGCATCCGCCATTTCCCATTGGATGCGTTCAACTGGATCATCCAGATCAACCTCATCGGCACATTCCGCTGTATCGCCAAATCGGTGGCGGGGATGCTGACCCTCGAAGCGCTGGAGGGCGGTGATCGTGGCGCTATCGTCAACACCGCCAGCGTGGCGGGCGAGGACGGGCAGATCGGCCAGGCCGCCTATGCCGCGTCGAAGGCCGGGGTGATTGGCATGACCCTCCCCATCGCGCGCGACCTCTCATCCGAGGGTATCCGCATCAACACCATCTTGCCCGGGATATTCGATACGCCGCTGCTTGCGGGCGCGCCGCAAAATGTCCGCGATGCGCTGGGCGCATCGGTGCCCTTTCCCAAACGGCTGGGGCAGCCGGCCGAATATGCGCATCTGGCATTGGCGATGATCGAAAATGGCTATTTCAATGGCGAGGATGTGCGGCTCGACGGGGCTATTCGCATGGCCCCGCGTTGACGCGGGTCGTAGCCGCATGGCGCGGCGCTCAGTAATGGCGCGCCCCGACCCCTGGCGACTATCGCCCGCGCCCTACCCCGTCAGCGACGATTTTCAGACCCGCTTTCAGGATATGGACGTCAACGGCCACCTCAACAATGTCGCCTTTGCTGCTTTGTTCGAAAGCGCGCGGGTGCTGCTTAACCGCCGCATCCGCCCGTGGGCCGAGCGCCCCGCCGATGAGCGCACGATGGTCGCGGTGGTCGAGATTAATTATCTGGCCGAGGGCAATTTTCCCGATCCGGTGACGATCACGTCGGGGGTTGGCCGCGTCGGCACCTCAAGCTGGACGATCATCCAGGCGATGTTCCAGAACGGGGCGTGCATCGCCACCTGTGACAGCGTGGTCGTGTGCCGTACCGATGGCGAGGCCAAGCCACTGCGCAGCGCAATGGCGGCGGAGTTAGGGAAGTTGGTGGTTAGCGCGGGGTAGGCCAGTCGCGCGCTGATCGAATGTGTTCACAATCCAATCTGCCGCGCCTATGACTTCGCGTGATGGGATGGAATATGATGATACGGCTATTGGCTCTTGTCGCCGCTCTGCTGCTGCCCATGGCTGCTGCGCGAGCTAACACTACGCCGCCGCCTCTAGTAGGCGACACTTTCGAAATCAGCAGGCTGAGCGAGTCCGTTTATCGTACAAGCGACGAGTCGTCGGGTAACTCTCACGATCAGGATACTATCGTCGAGCGTGTAGTCGCGGTGACCGATGCTGGGGTCGAACTGGAATATGACGTTCCGCGCTCCATCACAGTGGAGGGGCGCGGTGGAAATTGGCAATTGCCGGCGCGGGTGCTGCGACCATCGAATGGCGCGCTGCAATTGCTCAACGCCGATGAATTGGCGGGGCGTGTCGATGCTTGGCTTGAACGCGCAGGTTTCACGCGCGCTCACTGCGGGCGGCACATTTTCACATGGAACGTGTTTAGTATTGATTGCGACCCGCAGTCGGTGATGCCAATGATTGAGATGTTCAACATGGGGCCTCCCAATATAGACAGCGGTTCGATGTACGGGCTTCCGTTCGCGCTGGCACCGATGCCAATGACACGGCAGCGTAGCGGCACCGATGGTGCAACCTACACAGTTGACCTAGTCGTTGACCCTGATGCGGTGCGCCGCGCGCGCGCAGAATCCGACATAGTGGCCGCCGAAGTCACGGGGCGTGAACTGACACTGGACGCTGCACTGCGCGCGCACAAGGACGATAATGTGACGGGCACAATCAGGGTAACATTCGCGGTGGACACGGCTGGGCATATCTCGCGGCGCACGACGGTGACCAATCTAGAAATCACCGGACCGGATGGTGTGCGAGAGAATCGAACCACGACGGAAACGCTGGAGCGACGGCGGATTTGAGAGGTCGCCGCATGGAACAAGCGCCCCAGTTCGCTCTTACTTTCACCCCTCGGGCGTGGTCAGGCGGCGAACAAAGCCGATGAGGCCGGTCTGGCGGCTGCGTTTGAGCCGTTCGGCATCAAGGATG
>JBEBJX010000150.1:0-2805 GCA_040079655.1 Sphingopyxis sp.
GATAACGATAGCTCTCGGCGTCGCCCGCTATCGCGCGCCCCAGCCGCGGCACCAGATGATGCGAATAGGCGTCATAGACCCCTTTGAGGCCCGGCCATTCGACCGTCGAGAATTCGAGGCAGAAAAACCGCCCGCCTGCCTTCAGCACGCGGTGCGCCTCGGCCAGCGCCTGGTCAATACGGGTGACATTGCGGATGCCAAAGGCGATGGTGTAACCGTCGAATGCCGCATCATCAAAGCTCAGCGTCTCGGCGTTTTGCTCTGACCAGCTAAGCCCCGCAATCCCGCGCTTTTCGGCGCGTTCCCGGCCCACAGCCAGCATGTCGGCGTTGATGTCCGCCACCGTCACGCTCGCGCCCATTTTGGCGATGCGAAAGGCGATGTCGCCGGTCCCGCCCGCCATGTCGAGGATATGCTCGCCGCCCCGCGGTTTGAGGCGGCGGACAAAACGGTCCTTCCACAATCGGTGCATGCCGCCAGACATGGCGTCGTTCATCACGTCATATTTGCGCGCGACATTCGAGAAAACACCGCCAACACGGCGGGTTTTTTCTTCGGGGCTAACCTGTTCATAGCCAAAGGAGACGGTATCGGTCATGCACCTCCCTCTAGCCAAGCGCGCCCCGCTCCGCTAGCAGTTTGATGATGAAAACTTCGGTTGGGGGAGAGAGCCTATGCGCATGATAAAGGCGGCCTTGTTCGCTGCGATGCTGGTGCTTGGCGTGGCGGCACCCGCAAGCGCGCAGGATGCGAGCGAAACGGCTGAACAACTCACCGTGCGCGGCTTTCAAGCCTATCAGCGCGGCGACTATGCCACGGCGGCAGCGCTGTATACCCGCGCCTGTGATGAGGGGGAGCCGGTAGCCTGCTACAATTTGGCTATGAACTATAGTAGAGGGCATGGCGTCGCACAGGACTTTACCCGCGCGGCGGCACTGTTCACCCGAGCCTGCGATGGCGGAGATGCGGATGGTTGCTTTAAACTCGGCATGCTGCTTCGCGAAGGGAGCGGTGTTACACAGGACTATGCACGCGCTGCAACCTATCTCAACCGCGCCTGCGATGGCGGAAATGCGATGGCCTGCACCGCGCTCGGCGGGCAATATGAAGATGGACGCGGTGTCGCGCAGGACCATGCGCGTGCTGTGTCACTTTACGACCACGCCTGTGATGGCGGCGAGGTTGTGGCCTGCACCAACCTTGCCGTCGTTTATATCGAGGGACGCGGTGTCGCGGAGGACTATGTGCACGCGGAGCAGTTGATCCACCGCGCGCTCGCGCTTAACCCCAGCTACCAGCGAGCACAGGAGATCGGCTTACTGATTGAGTTGCATCAGTTGCGGGTTGAGTTGCAGGCGTTGACCGCCCGCTAGCGCTGCACCCATGCCCGAACTCCCCGAAGTTGAAACGACCGTTCGCGGGCTTGTGCCTGTGTTGCTGGGCGAGCGTATTGAGCAGCTGGTGATGATGCGGCCAGATTTGCGGCGGCCATTTCCCGAAGATTTAGTGCAGCGGATGGTGGGCGCGCGGGTGACGGCGCTGTCGCGCCGCGCCAAATATGGGCTGATAGCGACCGACCGCGATGATGTGATGATCTTTCACCTTGGCATGTCGGGGCGATGGCGGATCGACGCCGAGAGGCATGAGAAGCACGATCATTTGCGCCTGCTGACCGGGGCGGGGCGCTGGTTGGCGCTCAACGATCCGCGCCGATTTGGGTCGGTCGACCTTGTCGCGGGCGACCCTGAACACAGCTTTGCGCCGTTCAAAGCGCTTGGCCCCGAACCGCTGTCCGATGCGTTTGATGCCGCCTGCCTCGCCGCCGCACTGGCGGGCCGCGCCGCGCCGATCAAACAGCTCTTGCTCGACCAGCGCATCGTCGCCGGCCTTGGCAATATCTATGTGTGTGAGGCGCTGTTCATCGCCGGGATAGCGCCAGCCCGCGCGGGCCGCGATGTGCCGCGCGCTGCTTTGCGGCGGCTCGTCGATGCGATCAAGTCCGTGCTGATCGCGGCGATTGCGGCGGGCGGGTCGTCGCTCAAGGATTTCGTCCACCCCGATGGCGGGCTCGGCTATTTCAGCCACGCCTGGCGCGTTTATGGGCGAGAGGGGGCAGAGTGCGGGGCGTGCGCGAGGCCGATAGCGCGCATTGTGCAGGGCGGGCGCTCAACATTTTTTTGCGCATCATGCCAAAAGTGAAGGGTGCGCCGCGCTGTTTTCGTTGACCTTTGGCTTTACCCTCGCTATGCGCCACCCACTTGAAGCGGGCCAGAGCAGTGATTCTGGCCTTTTCGTTGAGTTCACCACCCTATTAAGTTGAGGATTTCATGGCCAATACGCCCCAGGCCCGTAAGCGCATCCGTCGCAACGAACGCCGCACCATTGTCAACGGTAACCGCGTCGCGCGGATCCGCACCATGATTAAAAAGGTCGAATCGGCGCTGGTCGCTGGTGACAAAGACGCCGCAACGGCTGCCATGGTTGTGATGCAGCCCGAATTGGCGCGCGGCGTTGCCAAGGGCGTGTTCGCTAAAAACACCGCATCGCGCAAATATTCGCGCCTGACCAAGGCGGTTGCCGCGCTGGGTTGACCCGATAGGGCGAGTGACCGCCGCTATCATCATAGACGAAAAGGTCGCTGGTGCATATGCCGCCAAGCGGCCTTTTTCATGCGCAAATAAAAAACCCTGCATTTCCCGCGATTCGCAAATTGGCACAACGTAAGTCAATATACTAATTATTTGATTTTTCATGATAAATTGACAATTAATACCAAAGTCACGGTAATCCGCGTCAAGCCAATAT
>JBEBJX010000151.1:0-2802 GCA_040079655.1 Sphingopyxis sp.
GGATGCGCGCTTGCGGGCAGTTTCGGCGCGGGCAGGCCCAGCGCTGGCACCCTCGGCGCGAACCAAGCTGCTCGATGCGGCGATGCGGATCATCCGCGAACAGGGTTATGGCGCCACATCCGTTGATGAACTGTGCGCGGCGGCGGGGGTGACAAAGGGTGCGTTCTTTCATCATTTTGCCACGAAGGAGGCGCTGGGTGTCGCGGCGGCGAACCATTGGTCGGCCACCACCGCGCGGATTTTTGAGGGCGCGCCCTATCACGACCACGCCGACCCGTTTGAGCGCGTGATCTCCTATCTCGATTTTCGCGCCTGGCTGATCGGCGGAACAACCGCGCAATTCACCTGTCTGGCGGGAACGATGGCGCAGGAAATATTCGCCTCGCACCCCGCTATCCGCGATGCATGCTATGCCAGTATCGCGGGCAATGCCGCTAGCCTAGAGGCTGATCTGACGCTCGCGCTCGCCAGCATCGACGCGCCGGATGGTGTGACCGCGCACAGCCTGGCGATGCATATCCAGTGCGTATTGCAAGGCGCGTTTGTCATTGCCAAGGCGAAGGATGACGCAGGCTTTGCTGTCGAGAGCCTCGTCCACCTGCGGCGCTACTTCACGCTGTTGTTCGGCCGTGATGCTGATGCTGAGGCAGATCCCGAAACCGTCACCGCGCAAAACGCCGCGATGCGCGCGCACCTCGAAAATCTGTTCTGGACGGACCAGCCCCAAGGAGCCGCATGATGTCATTTCAAGCCTATCTCAACAATATTCAGTCCAAAACGGGCAAAAGTCCGAGTGACTTTAAGGCAATGGCTGCCGAGAAGGGTTTTGCTGGCCCCGACGGCCTCAACCCCGGCATCAAGGCGGGGGCGATTGTCGCCTGGCTCAAGGCGGATTTCGATCTGGGCCACGGCCACGCGATGGCGATTGTCGCGCTGCTCAAAGGCAAAAAGAAATCAGAAGGAGAAAAGCAATGACCGCTACGATTGCCATTGCCCTGCCGGTGACCAACCTCAAAAAGTCAATGGCCTTTTATGAGGCGCTGGGTTTCACCAACAACGCGATGTTCAGCGGAGAGACGTCCGCCTTCATGGTATGGAGCGAGGCGATCAACCTCATCCTGCTCACCCATGAAGCGTGGAAAACCCGCACCAGCCGCCCGATCTGCCCGCCCGGCCACAGCGAGGTTGGGCTGATGCTGTCGATGGATGGCCGCGCCGCGGTGGACGCGGCCAATGCGGCGGCGGCGGCGCACGGCGGCACCCCAGACATCAATCCGATAGAAGACGAGGGCATGATGTACGGGCGCGACTTCACCGACCCCGACGGCCATGTCTGGGGCGCGACATGGATGGACGCAGGCGCGATGGCGGCGGCTCAATAAAAGGAGAAAGACAATGACCTATATTGATGGATATATAATTCCGGTGCGTACAGACAAGCGCGAAGAGTATAAGGCGATGGAGGCGTTTTCATCACCAATCTTCATTGAGCATGGCGCGCTTCGGGTGGTGGAATATTGGGGCGATGATGTGCCGCATGGCAAGCAGACCGATTTCTACCGCGCGGTTGATGCTAGCGAAGACGAGTCGATTATATTCGGCTGGATGGAGTGGCCCGACAAAGCAACGCGCGACACTGGCAATGCCGCCGCGATGGCTGACCCGCGGTTCAAGGACTTTGACTTTGGTGATATACTGGACGGCAAGCGCATGATATTTGGCGGATTCACCCCACTTCTCGATATGAAAGGATAAGACAATGGCAAATGCACATGGCGATTTCATCTGGTATGAACTGTTGACGGCGGATGCCGATGCGGCAGGCGATTTTTACGGCAAAGTGATCGGCTGGACCAGCAAGAGCGCGGGCGCGCCGGGCATCGATTACCGTTTTTTCTTTGCCGGTGATGGCAGCGACACCAAGGACGGGGTCGGCGGTTATATGACGATCACCCCCGACATGGCGGCGGGCGGGGCGCGCCCCACATGGCTCGGCTATATCGCGGTCGATGATGTTGACGCATCGGTGGCGAGTATCGTCGCAGCAGGCGGCACGGTGCAGATGCCCGCATTCGACCTAGGCCATGTTGGCCGGATGGCGATGGTCACCGACGGCCAAGGCGTGCCCTTTTATGTGATGCGCGGCGCGAGCGACGAGACCAGCTACAGCTTTGCCGCGAATGAGCCCAAGGTCGGGCACTGCGCGTGGAACGAGCTGTCCACCACCGACGCAGCGGCGGCGGTTGCCTTCTATACCAAGCAGTTCGGCTGGCGGCAGGAAGGCGAGATGGACATGGGAGCCATGGGCAAATATCAGTTCCTTTGCCACGGGCCGGGGATGATCGGGGCGATCATGCCCAAAATGCCGTCGATGCCCGCAGCATGGACCTATTATTTCCGCGTCGCCGACATCGATGTCGCGGTCGCGGCGATCGCCGCAAATGGCGGCAAACTGCTGCAGGAGCCGATGGAAATACCCGGCGGCGATTTCGCCATGAATGCGATGGACCCGCAAGGCGCGGCGTTTGCGCTGGTGGGAGCGCGGAAATGAGCGGAAAGATCACCCCCTGCCTGTGGTTCAATGGCGAGGCCGAGGACGCGGCAAAGCTCTACACATCGCTGTTCCCCGACAGCGCGATCGACACTGTGGCGCGTTATGGCGAGGGGATGCCCTTCCCCGCCGGAACCGCGATGATGGTCGCGTTCACGCTCAATGGACAGCGGTTTCAGGCGCTGAATGGCGGCCCGCATTACACGCACAGCCCGGCAATCTCGATGAGCGTGTCGTGCGCGGACCAGAGC
>JBEBJX010000152.1:0-2774 GCA_040079655.1 Sphingopyxis sp.
TGGCGGGATATGCCACCAGCAGCGCCGCACTATATGCCGCTATCAGCCGCATCGCGTTGAAGGAGGGAATGTTTCTGCGCACGTCTATTTTTCGTTCCTGATATTCACTTGTTACTAATCCACGAGTGACAGGCGCACCGCCTGTGGCTAAAGCAGCGCAATGGTCAACCCTAAATCACCGCGCTTCCTCGGCCAGCATAGCGAATTGCCCGCAAGCCCAGATGTCGCGATGCTGGATTATGTTGCGAATCCAAGGGCTAATGAGCTGTATCTGGTGCGTTTTGCCGCGCCAGAGTTTACGTCGCTTTGCCCCGTCACGGGCCAGCCCGATTTTGCCCATCTGGTCATTGATTATGCCCCCGCCGCGAGCATCGTCGAATCAAAATCGCTGAAGCTGTTTCTTGGTAGTTTCCGAAATCACGCCGCGTTTCACGAGGATTGCACTGTGGGTATCGGGCGGCGATTGTTCGACGAAATGCGGCCCCATTGGCTGCGCATCGGCGGCTATTGGTATCCGCGCGGCGGCATGCCGATCGATATATTCTGGCAATCAAGTTCGCCGCCCGAGGGGCTGTGGCTACCCGACCAAGGCGTCGCCGCCTATCGCGGGCGCGGGTGAGCATGGGGAGGTATTACGTCGTCGCTGATGAGCGCGTTCGCCAATAGAGCGCGGCGATAACGGCGGCAAACAGCGCCACACCGATGGTGCCTGCCCAGGCATTTTCGCTGATGAGCGCGAGCGGAGTGTCGCTGCCGCTGGCGGCAACAATGCCCGCAAAGGCGACGCCAAATAGGCTTTCCCCAACGATCAAACCTGTCGCCAATAATACACCCATCCGTTTGAAAAATTCGGGGTCGCGTGCCTGATCGGCCTGCTTTTCATACCAATGGCCGATGATCGCGCCCAATGGGATGAGCAGCGTCAATGCCATCGGCAGGTAAATCCCCATGCCTACCGCGAGCGGCGGCAGGCGCTTATTCGTCGTTCGCGCCAGTAATTCATCAACGATGACCACGATCGCGCCAATGCCCGCGCCCCATCCGATCAAGCTCCAGTCGAGATTATCACCCAGCACCCCCTGGGCCAAGGCGCCGATGAGCGCGGCTTGCGGGGCGGCGAGCGCATTGGGCCCCGCGCCTGGCGCTCCGGCAAAACCAAATGCATCGTTCAGCAAATCGAGCACAGGCGGGATGACCAGCGCACCAAAAGCCACGCCGATAATCAACGCGACCTGTTGTTTCCACGGGGTCGCGCCGACCAATTGCCCGGTTTTGAGGTCTTGAAGATTGTCGTTCGAAATGGTCGCTATGCCAAAGACGATGGCGGTGACAAATAATGCATAGGCTATCAACGCCTGTGTGGCGGCGGTGTCGCTGGTCCGGCCATAGAGAGCAGCAAGGATGAGCGATATGCCGAGCACGGCCAATATGCCGACGCCCGATATCGGGCTGTTTGAGGCGCCGATCAGCCCCGCCATATAGCCGCACACCGCCGCAATCACGATGCCTGCGATCAGGATGTAGCCCAGTGTAATGAGGATGGTTGCGATCGGCATCGCGGCAATTGGACCGTCGAGCGCGAACCACCACAGCAGGGCGGCAATGGGGACCAGCGAGCCGATGATGGTCCCGAACACGATGCCGATGGGCAGGTCGCGCTCGCCAAGCGGCAGGCTTTCCATCCCGCCAGCCCCGCGCGCCTTTGCCGCAGCCAGCGCTGAAGCGATACCGCTCAATATCGGTCCGATGATTTTGAGCAAGGTCCAGATAGCGGCCACACCAATCGTCCCTGCGCCGACAAAGCGCACTTTCTCGCGAAACACTGTGCCAACAAAATCGCCAAGGTCGCCCGCCGTAGCGAGGCCATCGGCGGTCAGCATTGGCAACAGACCAAAATAGGAAAGAGCAAGGCCCACCAGCATCGCAAAGCCGACCGACATCCCGACCAAATGGCCAACGCCGATCAACGCCAACGAGAGGCTGGCCGACACCGTGGTCGCGCCCGCGCCAAAGCGAAAAAATGTCGCGACTTCGGCCGCGATCAATTTGGTCTGAGCCAATAGTGCAAAACCCGCCGAGGCAATCGAGCCGAGCGCAATGGTGGCAAGGCCGCGCTTATTCTCTTCGGCCCCGGCCGCGCTGGCATCGCCGACTTTGAGCACCTCGGCCGCAGCCACTCCCTCGGGATAGGGCAGGTCCGACCCCGCAACCAGGGCGCGGCGAAGCGGCACCGAATACATGACGCCAAGCAGGCCACCCAGAGCGATGGTGGCGACGCTCAGCCAATAGGGAAAGCTGGTCCACCAGCCGATCATCACCAGCGCGGGCAAAACAAAGATGATCGCCGACAATGTCCCCGCCGCCGATGCGATTGTCTGGACGATGTTGTTTTCGAGGATGGTTCCGCCGGACAGCATGCGTAATATCGCCATTGATATGACCGCAGCGGGGATGGATGTCGCAAAGGTCAGCCCGATTTTGAGCCCCAGATAAACATTGGCCGCCGTGAACAGCAAGGTGATCAGTCCGCCCAATATAACGGACCGCAGCGTTAGTTCACGCATCATTTTTCTCCCAAAAAGGCTGAGGCCTTACCGCCCACCGCAAGGCGGAGCGGCCGACATGACTGCCGCCGTGACCTACCGCCCGCCGTAAGGTGGAGCGGTCTACATTATCGCCCGCCAAACAGGCTGCCCAATATCCCGCGAACCAGGCTGGCCCCCGCGCGGCCCGCTATCTGTCGCCCGACCGAGCTGGCGGCTGATCGCGCGGCC
>JBEBJX010000153.1:0-2772 GCA_040079655.1 Sphingopyxis sp.
CAGGTCGGTTTCGCATTCCTCGCGGAAATTGGTTTCAATGATGCCCGCACGCCCGCCGCCCACCGCCGACGCATAGGATAGCGCGAGCGATTTGGCATAACCGTTGCCGCCCGATGCGTTGCCCGATGCTTCTTGTGCGACCGCGATCAGGCACGGGACGCCGCCGCCGCGTTGATATTCGCTGCGCACCGTGTGGCCCGGCCCCTTGGGTGCGACCATGAACACGTCGATGTCGGTGCGCGGCTCGATCAGCCCGAAATGGACGTTGAGGCCGTGGGCAAAAGCCAGCGCGCTGCCCGGCCGCATGTTTGGGCCAATGTCCTCGGCATAAATCCGCGCCTGATGCTCATCAGGAGCGAGGATCATCACGACGTCGGCCCACTCCGCCGCTGTCTTGTTCGACAGCACGGTGAAGCCCGCTGCTTCGGCCTTGGTCGCCGTGGCTGAGCCGGGGCGCAGCGCAATCGCCACCTCGGCGACGCCGCTGTCGCGCAGGTTTTGCGCATGGGCATGGCCCTGGCTGCCATAGCCGATGATCGCGACCTTTTTGCCCTTGATGAGCGCCTGGTCGCTGTCCTTGTCATAGTAAACTTGCATGGTCTGTCTTTCGTCCTTTTGGTCTTTCGTCATCCTGAACTCGTTTCAGCATCCATGGCGCAATGGTGCGGCTTCATCCCATGGACCCTGAAACGAGTTCAGGGTGACAATTGATAAATGATAATTTTCATCCCCCATCCGCCCCGCGCGCGATGGCGACGACGCCGGTGCGGCCAACCTCAACGAGGCCGCATTCGCGCATCAGCGTAACAAAGCTATCGACCTTGTCGCTGGTGCCGGTGATTTCAAAGACGAAGCTCGACAGCGTGGTGTCGACCACCTTGGCGCGGAATACATCGGCGAGGCGCAGCGCCTCGATGCGTTTTTCGCCGGTGCCGGCAACCTTGACCAGCGCCAGCTCGCGTTCAACATGCGCGCCCGCATCGGTCAGGTCGGTGACGCTGTGCACGGGCACCAGCCGATCAAGCTGGGCGATAATCTGGTCGATCACGGCGGGCGGGCCAGAGGTGACGATGGTGATCCGCGACAGCGCATGATCGGCGCTGATGTCGGCCACCGTCAGGCTCTCGATATTATAGCCGCGCGCCGAAAACAGCCCGGTGATTTTGGCGAGGATCCCTGCCTCATTATCGACGGTGACCGCGAGGACGTGGCGTTCGCCAGCTTGAGCTTTGATTTTCATGGGCTGTTCCTTCCCCTCCCGCAGGCGGGAGGGGATTGAGGGGTGGGTACGAGCCGCAGGCTAGCAGGCGATCCAGCGACACCCACCCCGCTGCGACTAGCAAACAAGTTCGCAAGTCTCGCTGCCCCTCCCGCAAGCGGTTGGGGGTCAAGTTTGCCTACCATCATACCAGCGCCTTTGCTTCATCGTCCATCGTCCCCGTCACGTCGGCGGGTTGTAGCAGCATTTCGGTATGCGCCGCGCCCGACGGGATCATCGGGAAACAATTGGCGAGCTTGGCGACGCGGCAATCGACGATCACCGGGCCGGGGGTTGCGATCATCCGCGCAACCGCGCCCTCCAATTCGCCCAGCTTGTCAACGCGCATTCCGGTCCAGCCATAGGCCTCGCCCAGCTTGACGAAATCGGGCAGGCTGTCGGAATAGCTGTTCGAATAGCGGCTTTCATAGGTCAGTTCCTGCCATTGGCGGACCATCCCCATATATTCATTATTCATGATGAACAGTTTGACCGGCAGGCGATGTTGGGTTGCGGTCGCCATTTCCTGGATGTTCATCTGGACGCTGGCCTCGCCCGCAATACAGATGACCAGTGCGTCTGGGTTGGCGATTTGCGCGCCAATGGCGGCGGGAAAGCCATAGCCCATCGTGCCCAGCCCACCGCTGGTCAGCCAGCGGTTGGGGGCATCAAAGCCGAAATGCTGTGCGGCCCACATCTGGTGCTGGCCAACTTCGGTGGTGATGATCGGGTCGCGCCCGCGCGTCGCATCATAAAGCGCCCTGACCGCGCGCTGCGGCATGATTTCGGCGTCGCTTGCGGTGCTTTCAGGGAAATCGAGACAGCGTGCGGCGCGCCAACCGTCGATCCTGCGCCACCATTCGCCAAGGTCGCGGCGCTTGTGTCCGCGCGCCTGCCACTCCGCCACCAGCGCGGTGAGCGCCAGATGCGCATCGGCGACGATAGCGAGGTCGATCGGCACGATTTTGTTGATAGAGCCGCGATCAATGTCGATGTGGATTTTTTTGGCGTCGGGGGCAAAGGCGTCGAGCCGTCCGGTCACGCGATCGTCAAAGCGCGCGCCAACCGCGATGATCAGGTCGGCACGGTTCATCGCAAAATTGGCCTCATAGGTGCCGTGCATCCCCAGCATGCCGAGCCATTTGTCGTCGCTGGCGGGAAAGGCGCCCAGCCCCATCAGCGTTGATGTGACGGGGGCGCCAGTGAGCGTCACCAGCTCGCGCAAGGCTTCGCTCGCCGCCGGTCCGGCATTGATGATGCCGCCGCCGGTGTAGAAGACTGGCTGCCGCGCCGCCGCTATCATCGCTACAGCCTGGGCAATCGCCGACGCTTCTGGTTCAATCTGCGGGCGATAGCTGCGATGCTCTATCTGTTCGGGGATCGTATATTCTGCGGTTGCGACCTGCACATCCTTGGGGATGTCGATCACCACCGGGCCAGGGCGGCCATGGGTGGCGATGTAAAATGCCTCGTGGATCACCGGGCCAAGCCGCGCCGGGTCCATCACCAGATAG
>JBEBJX010000154.1:0-2768 GCA_040079655.1 Sphingopyxis sp.
GCGCCGCCCGCCCCCGCTCCGCCGCCATAGCGATCAGCTGTCCGACCCCCTCGACATCGAGGGTGACGAACGGGTCGGCGGCAAAGATGCCTTTTTCCACATAAGCACCAAGGAAGCGCGCGGCGTCATCGCGGCTGATACCGATCGTGGTCTGGGTCAGGTCGTTGGTGCCAAAGCTTAAAAACGCGGCCGTCTCGGCAATGTCCCCGGCCATCAAGGCGGCGCGCGGCAGTTCGATCATCGTGCCGACCAGATAATCGACGCTGCGTCCTTGTTCGGCGAATACCGTGCGCGCCGCATCATCGACCACGCTCTTCATCGCCTCCAGCTCGGCGCGCGTGGCGACCAGTGGGATCATCACTTCGGGGATGGGGGCCGCGCCGCCCCTCCCCTCAAGCTCGCCTGCGACATCACACGCCGCCTCGAATATTGCGCGCGATTGGCAAGCATAGATTTCAGGATAGGTGATGCCCAGCCGCACCCCGCGATGCCCCAGCATCGGGTTATATTCGTGCAATTCGCTGGCCCGGCGGCGGAGCACATCAACCGAAACGCCCGCTACAGCGGCGACATCGGCAAACTCATCTTCGCTATGCGGCAAAAATTCGTGCAGCGGCGGATCAAGCAGGCGGATGGTGACCGGCAGACCCGCCATGATGCGGAAAATTTCGGCAAAGTCGCTGCGCTGCTCGGGGAGCAGCTTGTCGAGCGCGGCCTTGCGCCCGGCCTCATCAACAGCCAAAATCATCTGGCGCACCGCCGTAATCCGCCCGGCGTCGAAAAACATATGCTCGGTGCGGCACAGGCCGATCCCTTCGGCGCCAAAGCTGCGCGCGACGCGGCAATCCTCGGGCGTTTCGGCATTGGCTCGGACGTGCATCCGCCGTGCCCCGTCTGCCCATTCCATCAGCGTACCAAAGTCGCCGACTAGTTCCGGCTCAATGGTCGGGACAATGCCTGCCATCACCTCTCCCAATGTGCCGTCGATGGTGATTGTATCGCCTTCGTGAAACTCTCGCCCATCAACGCGCATCACCCGCGCCACCATGTCGATGCTGATGTTCCCCGCGCCTGACACGCATGGCCGCCCCATGCCGCGCGCCACCACCGCAGCGTGGCTGGTCATGCCGCCGCGCGCCGTCACAATACCGCGCGCTGCGTGCATGCCGTGGATATCCTCTGGCGATGTTTCGGTGCGCACCAATATGACCCCCTCAGCCGTGCGCCGTTCGGCCGTATCGGCGTCAAAGACGATGATACCGCTGGCCGCGCCCGGCGATGCAGGCAGCCCCTTGGTCACAACATCGCGCGGGGCTTTGGGGTCTAATGTCGGGTGGAGCAATTGGTCGAGCGCCATTGGCTCAATGCGCAGCACCGCTTCATGCTGCGAAATCAGCCCCTCAGCCACCATATCCACCGCAATTTTGAGCGCCGCCTTGGCGGTGCGTTTGCCGCTGCGCGTTTGCAGCATCCATAGCGTGCCGCGCTCGACCGTGAACTCGATGTCCTGCATATCGCGATAATGCCGCTCGAGCGTGTCAAACACCGCCGCCAGCGCGGCATAGGCGATGGGCATCGCTTCCTCCATGCTGAGCGGTTTGGCGTTCGCCTCTTCGCGCGCCGCGCGGGTCAGATATTGCGGGGTGCGGATGCCGGCCACCACATCCTCGCCCTGCGCATTGACCAGCCATTCGCCATAATAGGCGCGCGTCCCCGTCGCGGGGTTGCGGGTGAATGCCACACCAGTCGCCGATGCCTCGCCCATATTGCCAAACACCATCGCCTGCACATTCACCGCCGTTCCCCATGCCGAGGGGATGCCGTTAAGGCGGCGATAGACGCGCGCTCGCTCGCTCTCCCAACTGTCGAACACTGCGCCAATCGCACCCCACAGCTGTTCGTGGACATCCTGCGGAAATGGCGCGCCACGCTCGCCCTCAACAATCGCTTTATAGGAGGCGACCAGCGCCATCCAGTCATCGGCCAACATCTCGGTATCGCGATAATAGCCAAGGTCTTCTTTGGCGACCTCCAGCGCCTCTTCGAACAGATGATGGTCGAGGCCGAGCACGACATCGCCATACATCTGGATGAAGCGGCGATAGCTGTCCCATGCGAACCGCGCATCGCCAGACGCGGCGGCCAGTCCCGCCACCGTCGCATCATTCAGGCCGAGGTTGAGCACGGTGTCCATCATCCCGGGCATCGAGGCGCGCGCGCCCGAACGGACCGACACCAGCAGCGGATTTGCGGGGTCGCCGAACGCGCGGCCGGTCACGCGCTCGATATGCGCAAGGCCGCTTTGCACCTCGGCGGCGAGGGTCGCGGGATATTCGCGGCCATTCGCATAAAAAGCCGTGCACACTTTAGTCGTTAGCGTGAATCCCGGCGGAACCGGCAGGCCGATGCGTGCCATTTCGGCGAGGTTTGCGCCCTTGCCACCGAGCAGTTCCTTGGCTCGCTCGGCGGTGGTGGCGTTGCCGCCGAACAGGTGGATAAACTGGGTCGCGGTCATCCCTCGATCTTCGAGAAGTCAGCGACGGCGTGGCACGCATCGCGGAAGCGGGCAAGCAGCCCCAGGCGAAAGGCGCGGATGGCGGGGTCGGGATCGTTGACCATCACCCCATCAAAGAACGCATCGATCGGGGCGCGAAGTGAGGCGAGCGCCGCCATGGCGTCGGCGAAGCGCTCCTCTGTCACCGCTGCGGCTGCTGTGGGTTCGGCGGCGTCGAGCGCGGTGAGCAGGGCGAGTGACCCCAACCCCTCCC
>JBEBJX010000155.1:0-2759 GCA_040079655.1 Sphingopyxis sp.
GAGCGCGATCAGCACCAATGCCGCAACACGGCGCTGTAACACCGCGCTCACGCGCAGAAAGCGGACTTCGCCGCCGGTGCGGATAAAAATCTCATGATCCCGGAACACCGCTTTTCCCATGTGGGAAAGCCCTGTCCAGCGTTGTGACAATGACACGTGGAGCGACCCCGTTTATTCTCTAATAGCTCGCTCTAGCATCCGTGGGGCAAGAGTCGAATCGTCCATGCGGGACTCGTGACGAGTCGAAGCAGGGCTGCGACGAGGTGCTTTTTTTACGCAAATTCCGAGCGATGTGGCGCGAATCGCGGACAAAATAGCGCGTCTCGCCAAAATGGAGGGAGTTGCTTCGTCGGCCATTTGGGTGCAGCATGGGTTAGGGCGATGGAGGATCGCCCTTTTGAGGGAGGATGTTATGGATAATTTAAGGAGAATACTTGGTGCTGGCCCGTCGTACGTGGGGTTATATATTTTATTCATGCTACCAACATATATCTTACCCTATCTTGGGTCTAATTCACTTGTCGCAAATGCGACCTTAGCTGCGGCCGATTCTGCGGCCGGCGGGGGTAATGGTTTTAACTTATTGTTGCTTGTCCATTTGCTATGTTTGGGCGTTCTAGGCCTCCTCGCTTGGATTCGAGGCAGCTTGGTTGGAAAGGTTTGGATTGTAACTTTCCCAGTCATAGCAGCAATTTTTGATATCGTGCCTGGATTGAGCTTGATACCATTGGTTCCAACAGTCATGCACATTTGCGCCATTGTCACCGGAGTTTCCGGAGTGCCGATTCCTAAAGAATAATTTCCCCCTTTTGTGAATCATTGAACTCAATTTGAGGAACCAAGGGTTCGAACCAATATGGCCCTGACCCCAAAGCGGATTGATGCACGGACCTTTTATCATATGAACAGCGCTGGTGGACGGCAGTGTGGCCACTCACCAGCGTTTAGGCCACAAACATTATGGTTAACGCGGCATTGACGATTTGCTGCTATGGCGGCGGGTATGACCGATAAACCCATGCCCGCCACCGATGATAGCATGATGGAAAGCGCCGTTGTTTCCTCCACGCGCCCGCGCTCCGCTGTGTCGAGCGGGGTTGGCGTTGCCGGGCTTGTCGGCCTGTTCGGCTGGTTCATGCTCTCTCGGCAACTTGGCTGGGACAATGAACGAAGCGCGCTCGCCAGCGTGGTTTGCACCGGACTATGCATGGTGCTGTGGTCATTGTTCATTGATAAAGTTCACCGCAACCCGACCACGGGGATCGATTGGTCACTGCGCCGCCCATGGGCCGAGGTCCACGATATCACCCCCACCAAACTCACCGGCCTGTGGGCGACCTGGGCGGCCATCGCCTTCGCTTATTCTATCCTGCGCTATTATTGGTCCGGCCAATACGCCTTCTCGATGCAGGTGCTGGGCTATGCGCTGGTGCCGATGGTGTTGCTGTCGGTGCCCTATGTCCTGTGGCTCGACAGGCACCTGGTCGCGCCGCGCGATGGCGCGTGGCATTTTGGGCGCTGGCTACTGGGCGGCGAGGATTCTGACCCCGCGATGATATGGAAACATTGGCGCGCCTGGGTGGTCAAGGGGTTCTTCACCGCCTTTATGATCTCGATCGTTCCGGACAATTTTCATCGCCTGGTCGATTGGGATTGGGGCATCGTCCAGAATAACCCCGTGGAGTTCGCCGCATTCGGCATCGGGCTTTTCTACCTTATCGACGTCCATTTTGCGACCGTCGGCTATGTGCTGACCATGCGCCCGCTCGATGCGCATATACGCACCGCCAACCCCTATGGCATGGGCTGGGTCGCGGCGCTCGCCTGCTATCCGCCGTTCGCGCTGATGAACCCGGGTGGGCCGCTGTTTTACGAACAGGATGGGCGGCAATGGAATTGGTGGTTCGACGCTTTCGGTGTGGCCCTGCCCGTTTGGTGGCTGTGGGCGGCGATGCTGATTGTGCTGACGGCCGTTTACGCCTGGGCGACAGTGGCGTTCGGATTGCGTTTTTCCAACCTGACGCATCGCGGCATCATCACCCACGGCCCCTATAAATACACGCGCCACCCGGCCTATGTTGCCAAGAATGCCTTTTGGTGGCTGTCCAGCCTGGCTATCCTGCCATGGGACGAAAGCTGGATAACCGCGCTGCGCAACACCATGTTGCTCTCTGCGATCAGCGGCATTTACTATTGGCGCGCCAAGACCGAGGAGCGCCACCTGCTCGCCGACCCAGAATACCGCGCCTATTGGAATTGGGCGCAGGAGCATGCGCCCGTGCCGCGCTTTTTCCGTTGGGCGAGCGGGCTCGAACGGCCGATGATCGTGCTTGAGCCCGATGAGCGGGTGGGGCCGGTAACTTAGGGTATAGTGCATAGCAAAAGGGCGGCGCATTGCTGCACCGCCCTTGCCAGATTATTGCAATTCAGATCAGAATTTGAACGAGGCCTCAACACCCCAGGTGCGTGGGTCGTTGACGAACCCGGTCAAGTTGTTGAAGTCGATACCGCCCACCGCCGATAGATCGTTGGTGATGTTGCGCACGAACGCCGCAATGTCATAACGGTCGGTGCGATAGCCGACGCGCAGGCCGCCTTCGATCAGGCTGTCGTCGTTAAACTCAACCGATTCATACAAGAAAAAGTTGATTTTTGAACGATAGGTCCAGTCGGTGAAGGCATAGAGCGCGCCGCCGCTGAACGGCACTTCGTAACCAGCGGTCCAGTTGGCGGTCCAGCGCGGGGCCTGGGGCAGCTGG
>JBEBJX010000156.1:0-2665 GCA_040079655.1 Sphingopyxis sp.
TCCGAAAACGGCATGCTCGGCATCGGGCCATTTCCCTATGCGGGAGAGGAGGACGCCGACCTCATCAACGCGGGCAAGCAGACGATCAGCGAACTGCCACAAACCGCCTATTTCGACAGCGCGGCCAGTTTTGCGATGATCCGCGGCGGGCATATCGACCTCACTGTGCTGGGTGCAATGGAGGTGGCCGAGAATGGCGACATCGCCAACTGGATGGTGCCGGGCAAGATGATCAAGGGCATGGGCGGCGCGATGGATCTGGTCGCGGGGGTCAAGAAAATCATTGTGGTGATGGAACATTGCGCCAAAGACGGCAGCCCCAAGTTCATCCCTGCCTGCACGCTTCCCCTCACCGGAAAAAATGTGGTCGATATGGTGATTACCGATCTGGCCGTTTTTGCGCGGCCCAACCATGCGTCGTTGTTCAAGCTGACCGAGCTTGCGCCGGGTGTCAGCGCGGATGAGGTCGCGGCAAAAACAACCGCGCGATATTCGTTATGACCTACACCCTCATCACCGCAAACCGGAATTACTCAAGCTGGTCCTTGCGGCCGTGGATATTGATGAAGGCACTCGGCATAGCTTTTGAGGACAGGCTGGAACCTTTCGCCGCGACGCATAATTACGCTGCGTTCCGCGCCTTTTCGCCTGCGGGGACCGTGCCCTGCCTCATTGATGGCGACCGCACCATTTGGGACTCGATGGGCATCGCGCTCTATCTGGCGGACAGGCACGAAGGCGTCTGGCCCAGCGACCCTGATGCCCGCGCCTGGGCGCAATGCGCAGCCGCAGAGATGCATAGCGGCTTTGCAGCGCTACGCAATGATTGCACATTCAACCTTGGTGTGCGGGTGCGGCCAAGGGAGATGTCGAGCGCGCTGTTGGCCGACATTGCGCGCATCAAAGAGATTTTCGAGGAGGGGCTGACCCGATTTAGCGGCCCCTATCTGGCGGGCGAAGCATTCAGTGCCGTTGACGCCTTTTTTGCCCCGGTGGCGTTTCGCGTCCGCACCTATGGCCTCGATGTCGGTGTTGGTCAGGCGTGGGTCGACCATATGCTCAGCCACCCTGCCATGCAGCTATGGGAGGCCGAGGCGCTATCCGAAAGCTGGCGCGAGGCGGGGCATGAGGCCGAACTGGCAGCGTGCGGCGCGGTTATTGCCGATTATCGCACAGGGTAATTGGCGAACGGCTTGATTGGCGCGCGAGACGCGCTTAGGCGCAGGGGATGACTGTGGCACCGCGCACCCTCTATGAGAAAATATGGGACGCGCACGTCGTTGCACGGCGCGATGCCGATGACCCTGGGGGCACCTGCCTGATCTTCATCGACCGCCATCTGGTCCATGAAGTGACCAGCCCGCAAGCCTTTGCCGGTCTGCGTGCCAGCGGCCGCGCTGTGCGCCGCCCTGACCTGACCCTGGCCGTCCCCGACCATAATTTGCCGACCACCGCACGGGTGGACGCATCGGGGGCGCGGCTTCCCATCGCCGACCCCGAAAGCGCGGGCCAGCTTGCCGCGCTAGAGGCCAATGTCGCAGCATTCGGCGTGCCCTATATTGGCGCGACAGATGCACGGCAGGGGATCGTCCACGTCATCGGCCCCGAACAAGGGTTTACGCTGCCCGGCACCACACTGGTGTGCGGCGACAGCCACACCGCCGCGCACGGTGCACTCGGTGCCCTGGCGTTCGGCATCGGCACCAGCGAGGTCGAACATGTACTGGCGACCCAGACGCTGTGGCTCGGCCCATCCAAAACCATGGAAGTCCGTGTCGATGGCGTGTTGCCAGTGGGTGTCACACCAAAGGATGTGATCCTGCACATTATCGGCCTGCTTGGAACGGCGGGCGGCACCGGCCATGTTATCGAGTTTCGCGGGTCCACCATCGACGCGATGAGCATCGAGGGGCGGCTGACGATCAGCAACATGGCGATAGAGGCGGGGGCACGCGCCGGCCTGATCGCCCCCGATGACACGACCTTCGCCTATCTTGCGGGCCGCCCGATGGCCCCCAAGGGCGCGGCGTGGGATGCGGCGGTGGCGCATTGGCGCACGCTCCCCACCGATGCGGGCGCTCGCTTCGATGCCAGTATCGCCATCGATGCCGCCAACATTGCGCCATGCGTGACCTGGGGAACATCGCCCGAAGACGTCGTGGCTATAACGGGCGCCGTCCCCGACCCGATGAGCTTTGCCGACCCCGCAAAGCAGGCGGCGGCACAGAAATCGCTCGACTATATGGGGCTGACCCCCGGCACGGCGATGACCGCCATCGCGGTCGAGAATATCTTTATCGGCAGTTGCACCAACAGCCGGATCGAGGATCTGCGCGCCGCAGCGGCGGTGCTGCGCGGGCGGCACAAAGCGGCGGGCGTCAAATGGGCGATCGTCGTGCCGGGGTCGGGGCTGGTCAAGCGCGAGGCCGAGGCCGAGGGGCTCGACCGCATCTTCATCAATGCCGGATTTGAGTGGCGCGAGCCGGGCTGTTCGGCCTGCCTTGGCATGAACCCCGACAAGGTGCCAGCGGGCGAGCGCTGTGCATCGACCAGCAACCGTAACTTCGTCGGGCGGCAGGGGCCGGGCAGCCGCACCCACCTCGTCTCCCCCGCCATGGCCGCAGCCGCAGCGGTGATGGGCAGGCTGTGTGATGTGCGGGAGTTG
>JBEBJX010000157.1:0-2333 GCA_040079655.1 Sphingopyxis sp.
CGATGTGCTCGACATCGGGATGAACGCGGCGGTGACGCGGATAGCCGAAGGCAGCGCACGCGGTGGCCGCCCGGCGCGCGCAACGGGCAAGGAATTGGGTGCGCATCCACAGAGCGGTGTGACGATCAAGCTGCTCGACGGGCGCTTTGGCCCCTATGTCAGCGACGGCAAGACGCACGCGACCCTGCCCAAGAGCGCGGATAAGGATGCGGTGACGCTCGACGAAGCGGTCGCGCTGATCGACGCGAAAATCGCCAAAGGCGGCGGCAAGCCCGCAAAAAAAGCCCCGGCCAAGAAAGCTCCGGCAAAGAAAAAAGCCTCGGCTAAGAAGGCTCCGGTGAAGAAGGCGGCTAAACCGAAAGTTTAATCCACCCAATCGAGCCCCATGTCACGATAGATGCTGCGGTCCTCATCCCAATCGGCCTTGACCTTGACGTGCAGGAACAGGTGGCATTTGCGGCCGAGTTGCGTGGTCATTTCCTCGCGCGCGGCGGTGCCGATGGCTTTGATACGCGCGCCGCCCTTGCCGAGGATGATGGCTTTTTGGCTATCGCGCGCGACCAATATTTGTTGGCGGATCTCGACCGATCCGTCGCGCCGCGCGGTAAAAACCTCGGTTTCGACCGCCGAGGCATAGGGCAATTCCTCGTGGAGCTGGCGGTAGAGTTGCTCGCGCGTAATTTCGGCCGCCAATTGCCTCTCGGGCGCGTCGCTGACCTCGTCTTCGGGGAAGTGCCAGTCACCGTCGGGTAGCATCTCGACCAGCGCAGATTTCAGGCCATCTACCCCGTCGCCGCTCATCGCGCTGATGAAGAAGGCCAAGCGGAATGGTGCGCGTGTCATCAGATCTTCAACTAGCGGCAGCAGCGATTCTTTCCTGACCACATCGACCTTGTTGATCACCAGGTAGAGCGGCTCTGCCCGGCCTTGCAGCGCATCGAGGATGGCGGACACTTTGGCGTTCAGCCCCTTTGCAGCATCGACCATCAGCAGGATGGCATCGGCACCCTCGGCCCCGCTCCATGCTGCGGCGACCATCGCCCGGTCGAGCCGCCGCTCAGGTCTGAATATCCCCGGCGTGTCGATCAGCACAATCTGCGCCTCGCCTTCGATGGCGATGCCCATCAGCCGCGTGCGCGTGGTTTGTGCCTTGGCGCTGGTGATCGCAACCTTTTGCCCAACCAGTGTATTGACCAGTGTCGATTTACCCGCATTAGGCGCACCAACCACCGCCACAAAACCGCATTTTCGCGTCATTTTTCAGGTTCCAATATTGCGAGCAGCGCCGCCGCAGCGGCGGTTTCTGCTTCTTGTTTGCTGCTGCCCGCCGCGCTTGCCTCGCCGACATGGGTAATGTTCACCGAAACAGCATAGCGCGGGGCATGATCGGGCCCGTCGCGCGCTATTATCGTATAGGCAGGCGGCTTGCGCTTGTGCGCGGCGGCCCATTCGAGCAGCGCCGATTTGGGGTGCTTTGTTGTCGCAGCGTCACCATCCAGCCGATGGGCCCACAGGCGCAATACCAGCGCCCGCGCTTCATCCATCCCGGCATCGAGGTAGATCGCGCCGATAATTGCCTCCATGACATCACCAAGAATGTTGTCGCTGTCGCGTGCGCCGTCATCACGCGCTTGTTTGCCCAGGCGGATATAAGGTGCAAGGTCAATGTCACGGGCAATTTCGGCGCATGTTGCACCGGACACCAGGACATTCAGCCGTGCCGATAGCTCGCCCTCTTTTGCCATGGGAAATCGACGAAATATTGCGTCGGCAATGGCCAGGCCAAGCACGCGGTCGCCCAAAAACTCCAGCCGTTGATAATCGGTGCTATTGCCGCCGCGCGCATTATGGCTGCCATGCGTGAGCGCGGTTATCAACTGGCCTTGATCGCCAATCACAACACCCAATGTCGAAAGAAGGGGAGATAAATCGAGCTCGCTCAAAACCCCTCTCCTATTCGGTCCCAGCGTGTGGCAGTGAACCAGCTGACGGGGTTATACCAGCGCGCCGATCCATCGGTGGAAAATATCGTCACCCACGCTTCGCCAATCAGGTTTTCAACCGGAACCATGCCAATTCCCGCATCTTCACGCGCCGGAAAGCGGCTGTCAAAGCTGCGATCACGATTGTCTCCCATCAAGAAAACATGCCCCTCTGGCACCTGATAGATGCCGGTGGTGTCGGCGTCACCAAGCACGAGGTCCAGCACCTGATAGCTGCGGCCATTGGGTAGCGTTTCGATAAATCGCGGATAGTGGCAGGTCAGTTGTCCGCCCGTATCCATGACCTCAAATGCGGGGCGAAAACAGGGGTTGCCAAAGCTTGCCGCCACC
>JBEBJX010000158.1:0-2309 GCA_040079655.1 Sphingopyxis sp.
GGTTGCGGCAGAACCCGCGCGGGAGCCTCCAGCGCGGACAACCGGCCCCATCCTCACCGCCCCCCAAGATGCCCCGAGGATGGGGCCACCCAACGGAGTAAGTGACATGAAACTTGACCATATCGCCCTTGACCGGCTTTCAATCTCCCCCGCCAATATGCGGAGCGGCAAGAAGCCGCCCGACATTAGCGGCATTCTGCCATCCATCCGCGCAAGGGGCATTATCATGCCGCTGTTGGTGCGGCCCAATGGCAGCGACACGACATTCGAGATTGTGGCGGGAAGCCGCCGCTTTCTCGCCGCGCAGACCGTGGCGACCGAGAACGGCCTTGCCGAGCCGCTGCCCTGCGCGATCATGGAGGCGGGCGACGATGCCGCCGCGCTCGAAGCGTCGTTGATCGAGAACCTTGCGCGACTTGCGCCCGACGAGGTGACGCAGTGGGAATCGTTCACGCGGTTGGTCAAGGAAGGCCGGACGCCCGACGAAATTTCCATGACGTTCGGGATGCCCGAATTGACCGTCAAGCGCATCTTGGCGCTTGGCAATTTGCTGCCGCGCATCCGCCAGCTTTACCGCGCCGAGGAGATCGACGCGACCAGCGTTCGCCATCTGACGATGGCGACCAAGGCGCAGCAGAAAACATGGCTGGCGCTCTATGACGACCCGCAATCATCCATCCCCAAGGGCCATCAGTTGAAAGCGTGGCTGTTCGGCGGGGCGTCCATATCAACCAGTGTCGCGCTGTTCGACCTTGAAACCTATCAGGGCCGTATCGTCAAAGACCTGTTCGAGAAGGACGGCTATTTCGGCGAGGTGCGCGAGTTCGAGGACGCGCAGCGCGCGGCCATCGAGACGCGCAAGGCTGCCTATATCGCGGACGGGTGGAGCGATGTTGCCGTTTTGCCCGATGGGCAATACTTCCATCGTTACGAGTTCGCGGCTACGCCGAAGCGCAAAGGCGGGCGGGTCTATGTGACCATTGCCCATAATGGCGAGGTGGCGTTTCACGAGGGCTATCTGACCGAGCGCGAAGCGAAGCGCATCGCCAAGGGCGAATTGCCCGAAGGGCAGACCAACACGACCCGCCCCGAAATCACGGCAGCCATGACCAGCTATATCGACCTGCACCGCCATGCGGCGGTGCGGTCGGCGCTTGCCGCCAATACCGGCGTGGCGCTGCGCGTCATGGTTGCCCACGCGATTTGCGGTTCGCCGCTGTGGGGCGTGAGGGTTCAAGATCAGCGCAGCCGAAACGAAGCGATTACCGAGAGCATCGAAACCAGCGTCGCCGAAGCCCGCTTCGACGAGCGCCGCCGCGCAGTGCTTGGCGTGTTGGGTTTTGACCCCGACGAGCCGAGCGTCACTTTGGGCCATGACCCGAGAAATGGGTCAAGCGGGCTGTTCCTGCGCTTGCTGGAATTGCCCGACGCGGTTGTCATGGAGGTGTTGGGCGTCGTTATGGCCGAGACGCTGGCAAGCGGAACCGGCCTTATCGAAACCATCGGCCTTCACCTTGGCGTCAAGATGGCCGACTATTGGGTGGCCGATGATGCCTTTTATGGCCTAGTCCGCGACCGCGAGGTGTTGACCGAAGTGTTGCGCGAGGTTGGCGGCGATACCGTGGCGCAGGCCCATGCCACCGAGAAGGGCAAGACGATCAAATCTGTCATCAATGACTATCTGACCGGCGGCAATGACCGTATTAAGGTCGAACCGTGGGTGCCGCGCTGGATGGCGTTCCCCCCATCGGCTTACACGCAGCGCGGCGGAGTGGCGACGGTTGCCGCCGCCAGCCGTGCGGCATGGCTGGCCGAACCGGAGGTTCCGCTTGACCCTGACCCCGCCGCCGTTGCGGCGGAGGCGGTCGAGGGCGGCGATGCCGACGAAGCCGAAGCGATTGAGGACATGGAAGAGCAGCGGCTTGCCGCGTGACGGGTGAGCGGGCGGCTTTGCGCCGCCCGCGCTTGTTTCCATTCCGAGCGCCACAAAGCCCCGACTGGCAATGCCGGACGTGGTTTGGCTCCATTGTCAGCCGCAGTCCGGTTAGGCGACAACCAGAGCAGATGGGGTGACACCAGTCGCCGTCAGAGAACAATCTGGCAGATCGGGGCATGGCCGGTTGTCAGTCTGGCCGAATGGTTCGCGGCCTGCGCTGTGATGGTAGGCCAGCTTTCCGATTGGCATCAGCCACGAGCTTCGCTGCGACGGAGCATCTTCGTCGCTCACCGGCAGACTGTGCGTTCAGGTTCGGCAAGCCCATGCTGGCAGTTTGGCGGATTGCGTCAATCGCCCCGACATTGAACGCGCG
>JBEBJX010000159.1:0-2256 GCA_040079655.1 Sphingopyxis sp.
TCAGCCTTGCCGGGCGAGCGCTAGAGGAAGGGAAGTGGTCGTGCGACGCGATCAACATCCGCGATTTTGCCACCGACAAGCACCGCACGGTTGACGATACACCCGCTGGCGGCGGCGCAGGAATGGTGCTGCGCGCTGATGTGCTCGCCGCTGCGGTTGACCATGCCGCACAGCAGCAGCCAGATGTCCCCATCCTCGCCATGACCCCGCGCGGGGCGCCGATCACGCAATCGTGCATCCGCGAGCTAGCCGCTGGCCCCGGTGCCATCATCCTGTGCGGGCGGTTTGAGGGGTTTGACGAGCGATTGTTCGACGCGCGGCCCCAGATTGAACAGGTCAGCATGGGCGACATCATCCTGTCGGGCGGAGAGATGGGCGCGCTAATGCTGCTTGATGCTTGCATTCGCCTGCTTCCCGGCGTAATGGGCGCGGCTTCGAGTGGGGATGAGGAGTCGTTTGAAAACGGCCTCCTCGAATATCCGCACTATACTCGGCCCGCCCTATGGGAAGGGCGCACGATCCCCGAAGTGTTGCGATCGGGGGATCATGCGAGGATCGCGGCTTGGCGGAAACTCCAGGCAGAGGTCGATACACGGTTACGCAGGCCGGATCTTTGGGAGCGCCATGAGGGTGCTCGGGTCCAGCCTGCCTCTGGCGCGCGACATGAGAAAGAGGACGAGGCATGAACCTCCTACAGACGATTGAAGCCGAAGAAGTCGCACGCGCGATGGAAGGCAAGACTATCCCAGATTTCCGCCCTGGCGATACGTTGCGCGTTGGCGTGCGTGTGGTCGAGGGTGAGCGCACCCGCGTTCAGGCCTATGAAGGCGTGTGCATCGCGCGCTCGAACAAGAGCATTGGCTCGAACTTCACGGTCCGCAAAATCAGCTTTGGCGAAGGCGTAGAGCGCGTATTCCCGCTTTACAGCCCCAATGTCGAAAGCATCACCGTGGTTCGCAAGGGCGCGGTGCGGCGTGCCAAGCTTTATTATCTGCGTGGTCGCCGTGGCAAATCGGCACGGATCGCGGAACGCCGCGACACCCGCGGGGATATTAAAACGGGCGAATAGAGTGTTTTCAAGTTTGATGGCCATCAAACGACTGGGAAAACACGGCAACAGGAACCACCCTGGTTCCCGCTCGTGCGAACGAAATGCCTAAAGGGCCGGGATCCGCAACAGGTTCCGGCCTTTTTGTTATGAAATGGAAATGAAGGACAAACAAATGGGTTATCGCGTGGTGGTTGCGGGTGCGACGGGCAATGTCGGCCGCGAAATGATCAACATACTGTATGAACGCGAATTTCCAATCGATGAACTGGCGGCGCTCGCCTCGTCGCGCTCGGTCGGTGAGACGTGCGACCTTGGCGAAAGCGGCAAAGTGGCCAAGGTCCAGAATATCGAGCATTTCGACTGGGCAGGGTGGGACATCGCGCTGTTCGCCATCGGGTCCGAAGCGACCGCAATCTATGCGCCGATCGCGGCGGCGGCGGGGTGTGTAGTCATCGACAATAGCTCGCTGTATCGTATGGACCCCGATGTGCCGCTGATCGTGCCAGAGGTCAATGCCGCCGCGATCGACGGTTACACGCGCAAAAACATCATCGCCAACCCCAATTGCTCGACCGCGCAGTTGGTGGTGGCGTTAAAGCCGCTGCACGACGCCGCGACGATCAAGCGTGTCGTCATCGCGACCTATCAATCGGTGTCGGGCGCGGGCAAGGCCGGGATGGACGAGCTGTTCGAGCAAACGCGCGCCATCTTCGTCAACGATGAAAAGCGCATCCAAAAATTCACCAAACAGATTGCGTTCAACGTCATCCCGCACATCGACAGCTTCCTCGACGATGGGTCGACCAAGGAAGAATGGAAGATGGTGGTCGAAGTCAAAAAAATCCTCGACCCCAAGATCAAGGTCCACGCGACCTGTGTGCGGGTGCCGGTGTTCGTTGGGCATTCGGAGGCGGTCAATATCGAGCTGGAGCGCGAGCTATCGGCCGAGGCGGCGCAGCATATCTTGCGCGAGGCGCCTGGCGTGATGCTGATCGACGCGCGCGAGGACGGCGGCTATGCCACCCCGGTCGAATGCGCGGGCGACGATGCGACCTTTGTGTCGCGGGTGCGCGAAGACCCGACTGTGGAGAATGGCTTGTCGCTATGGGTAGTGTCGGATAATTTGCGCAAGGGCGCGGCGTTGAATGCGGTGCAAATCGCCGAATTGCTCGGGCGGCGCCATTTGAAAAAGGGGTGAGGGATGG
>JBEBJX010000160.1:0-2102 GCA_040079655.1 Sphingopyxis sp.
AAATAGGGACTGTCCCTATTTATTCCAGGCAGGCACCGCCACCACCGCCACCGCCACCGCCGCCGGAAAATCGCTGAACAGGCCATCGACCCCCTCGGCAATGAAGGTGCGGATTTCAGCCGCCAGGTCGCCATGCGTTTGTGGCTCGGCTCCGTTGCGCAAATTCGCGGGCAAAAAATAATTCTCGGCGCGAAATGTCCATGGGTGGACCGCCAGCCCCGCAGCGTGTGCGCGCGCCACCAGCCCGGTTGATGCGCCCAAACTGCCGTCGCTATTGCGCGCAATCACCATGTCTTTGGCAGGGCCGATGCCGTCGGCATAGGTCGCAATCGCCGCCAGCCCTGCGTCGCTCATCATATCGGCATAGCGCGTGTCGGGGCGGTCGGCGGGGGCGCCATCCGGTTCGACCAGCTGGATCAGGCGAAGCGCGGTGCGTGTATTGAGCGCGATCAAATTGCCGACCTCAAAGCTCTGGATGAAGATCGGGTCATCGGCATGGGTATAGCCATAGCGCGCCAGCAGTGCGAGTAACGGCCGCTCGTGCGGCAGGCCGATGCTGGCGAAATAGGTGGGGTGCTTGGTTTCGGGATAGATGCCAAGGGGGCTCATGCGGTGGGAGTCGGCCTTGCGGACCAGTTCGAGTATCTCTTCAAAGGTCGGGATGGTGAACTGCCCGTCATAGGCGGTGTTGGTGGCGCGCAGTTGCGGCAATCGTTCGCGGGCGCGCAATGTGCGCAGCTCTGCCAGCGTAAAGTCTTCGGTGAACCAATCGGTCACCTCGTGCCCGTCGATGCTCTTGGTGGTGCGGCGACCCGCGAACTCGGGGTGATCGGCAACATCAGTGGTCCCCGAAATCGCATTTTCGTGCCGCGCCACCAGCACGCCATCCTTGGTCAGCACCAGATCGGGCTCGATATAATCCGCGCCTTGTTCTATGGCGAGGCTATAGGCGGCCAGCGTATGTTCGGGGCGCTCGCCGCTCGCCCCGCGATGCGCGATGATGATCGGCGGCTGGCCATTCAACGTCTGGCCGCTCACTGTCTGTGCGTTGGCGTCGCTCATCCCCATCCCTCCCCATAGCGCTATCAAGATAAGCCAAGCGCGCATCATGCGAATGCTTCCGCATAAACGTCGGGCTTGAACCCAACCAGCAACGCACCAGCGCCCGTCACCACGGGGCGCTTAATCATGCTGGGCTGTGCGATCATCAGTGCGATGGCCTTGGCCGCATCGAGGTCAGCCTTGTCGGCATCGGGCAGTTTTGTGAACGTCGTCCCCGCGCGGTTGAGCAGTACCTCCCACCCCACTTCGCCCGCCCAGCGCGACAGCGTTCCCGCGTCAATCCCAGCCTTCTTGTAATCGTGAAAGGTAAACGCCACCCCGCGCGCATCGAGCCACGCCCGCGCCTTTTTCACCGTGTCGCAATTGGCAATGCCATACAGGGTGATGGTCATGCCAACAGCTCCACGCCCGCAAGTCGCGCAAACTTCTTGTCGAACGTCACCGTTATGGATGCGCCCATCGAGGCTCCAACAAAATGAATCAACGCATCGGCAAATCCAGCAGGTGCCGTCAATGCATTCTGCACAGCAAGCCGATGCTCTAGCACGAGATTTGGGGCATCGAGGAGTTCGGCAATGATTGCCTTCACCGATTCTATGGAAAGGTTATAGACGCGAATCAACGTCCAATATGTTTCATGCACAGAAACAAGGGTGATGAGACCTGGATCAGCAACTGTAAGCCGCTCTTCAAAAAGCTGAGTGGCAAGTTCTGCCTGAATAGCGTCGTCCTGTACGAAATACCGCACCAGAACGCTGGTATCGACGGCGATCACGAAATTGAACGCACAAAGTCTTCGGCAATGGCGTCGCCGACAGCCCTCTTCATATCCTCAATCGAAACCGGCGGGCCGTCATATTTAACGATCCCCTTAAGCCGCCTTATGTCGCCAGCTTTGGGCCGCAGCACCGTCTCACCCGCCGCGTTGACGGTGATTTCAACCTTGCTGCCCTTGACCAGCCGCAACCGCGCCCGGGTTTCGGCGGGTATGGTAATCTGGCCTTTTGATGTGACGGTGGCGGTGGCCATGGGGGTTCCTT
>JBEBJX010000161.1:0-1997 GCA_040079655.1 Sphingopyxis sp.
GCTTTCGCCGCTGGGGTCTGCGCCCGATACGATCAGCTCGACCGTTCCGGCAGAATAATAGCCGACCGCGCGCGACAAGGCGACGCATTGTTCGCCCATCGCTTTGCGCATTTTGGGCGTGACGAACGGCGACGGCGCTTCCTCGACGACCTTTTGATGCCGCCGCTGGATCGAGCATTCGCGTTCGTTGAGGTAAAGGATATTGTCGTGCTGATCGCCCAATATCTGGATTTCGATATGGCGCGGATTGAGGATGAATTTCTCGATAAACACGCGGTCGTCACCGAACGAATTCAGCCCCTCGCGCTTGGTCGCCTCGAACCCTTCGCGCACGTCGGCCTCATTATAGGCAAGCCGCATCCCTTTGCCGCCGCCACCAGCGCTGGCCTTCATCATCACCGGATAGCCGATTTCCGCCGAAATCCGCACCGCATGTTCGGTATCATCAATCTCGCCGACAAAGCCGGGGACGACATTGACGCCTGCCGCCATCGCCAGTTTCTTGGACTCGATCTTATCCCCCATCGCGGCGATGGCACCCACCGGCGGGCCGATAAAGGCGATGTTTTCCTTGGCCAACGCCTCGGCAAAGCTGGTGCGTTCGGACAAGAAACCGTAGCCCGGATGCACCGCCTCCGCGCCGGTTGCCTTGCACGCCGCGATGATCTTTTCCGCGAGCAGATAAGACTGCGCGGCAGGCGACGGCCCGATATGCACCGCCTCGTCGGCTAACTTGACGAACGGCGCGCGGGCATCGGCATCTGAATAGACCGCAACGGTGGCGATGCCCATGCGCCGCGCGGTGCGCATGATCCTGCACGCGATCTCGCCTCGGTTGGCGATCAGGATTTTATTGAACATCATCCCCCCTGCTGCCCAGCAGTGGTGAAGGACCGGAGCTGTTCCGTGCGCGTTTCGGTCAAATCGCGCAAGCAATAGCTATAGAGCATCGGTTCCGCCGACCCGCCGATGGCATCATAGCTGTTCAGCACACAATGATTGTCACGGTAGACCAGCCACGCCCGCTGTGCCGCCAACAGACTTTCCGCAAAGCCGCGCCGACCGCCGCGCCGCACATCGCCAATCTCACGATCCGAAGCACGCGCAGCCGCCAGTGCTAAGACCCATTGCTGATTAAGCTCAGCATCGGCGGTGCGATAGGCGATATGCGCGCATTGGTTCATGTCGGCCTGCGTCACCTGGTTCTCGCAATCGAGCGGTGGCTCGGCTTGGGCCATCGCCAGTGCCAAAATCGTCAGGATCATCATGTTGCTACCTCCAACGCCTTGGCCGCCCGCATCGGCTCCTCAACCACCATCGCGCGCAGCCCCAGTTTCGCCATCAATGCCGCATCCTTATCGTCGCCTGCATTGGCCGTGGTCAGCAGCTTGTCACCAGTGAAGATGCTGTTCGCACCCGCCATAAAGCACAGGGCCTGTGTCGCTTCGCCCATGCTCTCACGCCCCGCGCTTAGCCGCACCATGCTCATCGGCATCGTGATCCGCGCCACGGCAATCGTGCGGACGAATTCGATATCGTCGATCTTCGTGATTTTTTTGGTCGGATCGCCAAGCCGATCCTCCAGTGGCGTATCGGCGAGCATGTCGCCCAGCACGGTGCCCTTTACTGGCACCAGCGCGTTGACCGGCACGCTTTCGGGGTGGGCCGGCAGGGTCGCCAGGGTGTGGATGAAGCCAACCCGGTCGGCGCGGGTTTCGCCCATGCCGACAATCCCGCCGCTGCACACATTGATGCCCGCGCGGCGGACCTCGGCTAGCGTGTCGAGCCGGTCCTCTAATGTGCGCGTAGTGATGATTTCATTATAACGCTCTGGCGAGGTGTCGATATTATGGTTGTAATAATCGAGCCCCGCTTCGGCCAGCATATCGGCCTGTTTCGGCGTCAGCATCCCCAGGGTCATACAGGTTTCCATGCCCATTTGCCGCACGCCTTTGACGATCTCGACAATCGCGGGCATGTCGCGGTCCTTGGGGTTA
>JBEBJX010000162.1:0-1995 GCA_040079655.1 Sphingopyxis sp.
TGTTCCGCGAGGTGGAGCGCACCAATGCGCGCGAACGTGAATATGTGCTGGTTCCGTTGTTCTTTTCAGCCGATGGCACCAACGCGACTGTCATCGCCGATCCTGACGGCTATGACGCGGTCTATAATTTCAACCTAGCCACATTCGAGCTGGGGGAGCGGGTTTTTGGCGTGCCGGGCTATGATGTTAGCGGCGTCATCGACAGTGCCGAAGGAACCAGCCTGGCCGGGGTCGCCTACACCGATCAACGCTTTCGCATGCACTGGCTCGACCCGCGCCTCGCTGGCATTCAAACCGCGCTTGAGGCGTCAGTGCCGGGCCGCACCGCGACATTGGTGTCGATGAATGCCGACCGGACAAAGTTCATCGTCCGCGTGGCCAGCGCCAGCAACCTCGGGGCCTATTATTACCTCGACAGCGCGGCCGATGGCACGTTGCGGATGATTGGGCGGGTCAATGAGGCGCTGGGCCGCACGCCGCTCAGCCCCGTGCGGACCATCCGGTACCGTGCGCGCGACGGGGTGGAGATTGAGGCGGTGCTGACGCTGCCAGCGGGGCGCGAGGCACGCGGCCTGCCGCTGATCATGCTGCCCCACGGCGGGCCGTTCGCACGCGATTCCGAGGAATGGGACTGGTGGGCACAATTCCTCGCCGACCGTGGCTATGCCGTGATGCAACCCAATTATCGCGGCTCATCGGGCTATGGCCTCGCCTTTTCCCGCCGCAGCGAGGGGCAATGGGGGCTGGCGATGCAGGACGATCTTGACGATGGCGTGGCCTGGGCGGTGAGCCAAGGGATAGCCGATCGTGGCCGGGTGTGCATCGCCGGTGCCTCCTATGGCGGCTATGCGGCGATGCGCGCGGCCCAGCGCGGCGGGGGGATATACCGCTGCGCCATATCCTATGCCGGGGTGTCCGACCTTGCGGCGATGCTGCGCTACGACCGCTATTTCCTGTCAGAAACGGGCGAAGCGCATATGCGCGAAGAAATCCCCAATGTCGGCGATGTCTCCCCGATCCGCCATCCCGAGGCGTTCTCGATGCCGATCCTGTTGATGCACGGCGCAAAGGATTTGCGCGTTCTGGTCGATCAATCGCGCTCGATGGCCTCTGCGTTGCGCGGTGCGGGGCGGCAGGTGCGCTATGTCGAACAGCGCGAGGGTGACCATCATTTCACTCGCCAAGAGGATCGCTTGCAATTCTTAAGCGAGATGGAGAGCTTTCTCGACACGCATAATCCGGCCGACCCTGCGCCTGCCGTGCCTGTGACCACAGCCGCCGTGCCATAAAGGGACGCGCAAAGGCTTCAGCTTTCGCTTTGTCTTGGCAGTTCAAACAAGCAGCGGCTTTGCATCGCGGCAAGGTGATCCACCACCATCCGCTCATATTGAGACAGCAGATTTTCGCGCATTTCGGGAAACTCGATGGCCATTCGCGCTACGCTTCCGGCGGAATCGCAAATGATGATCCCCGCCGCCTCCAGCTCGCGATAGGCGATGTTGGGCAGGATCGGCTGGAGCGTCCGCGCCATGACTTCGGCATTTTTCCTAGTGTCCGCCCAGTCAAGCTTGCGGAAATTGCCCCACGCCTGTGCGCCAAACCAAAGCTCGCGAAAGCCGAGCGATTGCTCAAGAAAATCAAATGCCTCGCGCAGCACGATCAGCAATCTGGCAGAAAACTCGCTCAAACAGCTGACGCCTGCGAAATGGTCTTCGACATTGGTTTCGATGGCGCTGTAGTAACGCGACGCAAGCGCGACCAGCACATCTTCGATGTTACTGAAATATTGATAGAGTGATCCGATCGGAACATCGGCCTTCCGCGCAATTTCAAGCATGGTTAGACTGCCCACGCCTTTGACGATCAAATGGCTCTCCGCTGCATTCAGCACGCCATCGTAAAGCGCTTTTGACCGCTTTTGTGTGGGAACTCTTCGCCGCACGGTTTTGGTGGGCTGAGGCATGGTGGGCTGAGGCATGGTGGGCTGAGGCATGG
>JBEBJX010000163.1:0-1972 GCA_040079655.1 Sphingopyxis sp.
GGCGGCGAAGGGCGCATCCAATATACCGCGCTGGGGGATAGTATGAACACGGCGGCGCGCCTGGAGAGCGCCAACAAGCTGATGAAGACCCGCGCATTAGCCAGCAAAGAGGCGCTGGAAGCCGCCGACACCGAGGGTTTTGTGGCGATGGGCCGCGTCCAGTTGCGCGGGCGCGCCAAGCCCGTTGACATGTTCGAACCGCGTGGCGATTTGAGCACAGATCAGCGCACCGCCATCGACGCGCTTGTCGCGGCGCATGACGCGGGCAAGGGCGCAGACTATATCCGCCAGCGCGACATTGTCCGCGCACTCGACATTTCAAACCGCCAATCGATTGATTTCCTGATCGAACGGCTCGACGCCACAGAAGCGGGGGGCTTTTATGTTCAGGGGTAGAGGGCGCTGTTTGACGGCGATATCGACGCTGCCGATTCTGTCGGGACGCGACAGTCAAGCGCCCGCGCGCCGCCGATCCTGTCAATCCTGCAGACAGCAATGCTAGTGTAAATGAATGAAAATATTCACAGGGTTGTGATTTGGCGCACGCCAATGGGCGGCGTATATGGTAAATGGGTCGCAATGAAGTATTTCGCCCTGATTGGGCATTGGAGAACCGATATGTCGATTTTGAAACATGCGCCCAGCATAGCCGCCAGCATAGCCGCGCTCAGCCTGTCTGGCGCCGCACTGGCCGAGGCCATCATCGTCCGCTCAACCGGGCCATCGGCCGCCGCATATCCTGTCGGGCGCAGGATGCCCACAACCCAGCGGATCGTTTTACGCGCCGGCGACCGTGTGGTGCTGGTTGGCGAAGGGCCAAGCCGCACGCTTTCGGGCCCGGGGAGTTTCCCCGTCCGGTCCACCACCACGCCGAGCTCTGGCGGCACCAACACGCTTGGCCGCTACCTGAGCGCCACCGGCGGCACGATCAGCCGCACCGGGGCATCGCGCGGCCCCGGCTCGAGCGAAATCCCCGCATCGGCGCCCAACCTGTGGGTCGTTGATATTGCCCGCGGCGGCACTCGCTGTGTGTTCGACACCAGCAATGTCACATTGTGGCGCGCCGATATGAGCGAGGACACGCTGTTGATGGTCGAAGATGTGGCCGACAGCAGCCGTCGCAACACTTTGGCATTTGTATCGGGGCAAAATTTTCGTCGCTGGCCAAGCGACGCGATGCCGATCCGCGCCGGATCATCCTATCGCATCTCCGGCCCCGGGCTGGCGCAACCAACCACCATCAGCTTTGTTGCGATAGGGGCCGCACCCACCGACGTAGAGGCGGCGGCCAACACCCTGGCCGAACATGGCTGCACCACACAATTGGCGCAACTGGGCGATCAATTGGCGCAATAAGCCCAATTGGCACAATAGCGACGATTGACGGGGCGGGCAGGCTCGCGCATGGGCTTGCCATGACCGAGCTTCGTTTGTTCAACAGCATGACCCGCCAGCTGGAGGATTTCACCCCTATCCATATGGGCGTCCCTGGCGATCCGGCTCAGCCGCCGGAAGCGCGCGTTTATAGCTGCGGGCCGACGGTCTATAATTACCAGCATATCGGCAATATGCGCGCCTATGTGTTCGCCGATACGCTGGGCCGCGTACTGAGCTACAAGGGTTACAAGCTGACCCATGTCATCAACATCACCGATGTTGGCCACCTGACCAGCGACGCCGATGCAGGCGACGACAAGATGGAGAAGGCGGCGAGCGCGGCGGGCAAAAGCGCATGGGACATCGCCGCCTTTTATCAGGCCGATTTTGAGGCCGATCTGGCGCGGCTCAATATCCGCAAGCTCCAGCATCCACGCGCGACCGATTATGTCGAAGCGATGATCGACTATGCGATAAGCATTGCTGATAAACATTGCTACGAACTCGACAGCGGCCTCTATTTCGATACGTCAACGGTGCCCGATTATGGCCGCCTTGCCCGCACCAACACCGATGAGGGTGAAGGGCGTATTGA
>JBEBJX010000164.1:0-1935 GCA_040079655.1 Sphingopyxis sp.
GCCTACCGATGACGATTGTTGCGGCCGACGGCTTGCCGTTGACACCTGTTGAAACTGACGAGTTTCAGATCGCGGTCGCCGAGACGTGGGACGTGATTATCGAGCCGAAGGAAGCCACAGCCTACGCCTTCATTGCGGAAGCCATCGACCGCTCCGGCCAGTGCCGTGCGACGCTGGCCCCACAAATGGGGATGACAGCCCCGATCCCCGCACTGCGCGAGCGTCCGCTACTGACCATGAAAGATATGGGCATGGATCATGGCAGCGGTGGCGGTGACATGGCGGGTATGGATCATAGCAAAATGACCCCTGAAGAAATGGCCGCAATGGATGGCGGGATGGGCAACATGGATCATGGCTCCATGAACATGCGTGATCCTTCGGTTGCGCCGCAGGTGAAAATGGGGCCGGGTGTGGCCAGCCTTGCGCCGATGCCGATGGATCGCAATGCCGAACGGCCAACAGGGCTTGAGAAAGTTCCCCACCGCGTGCTGACATTGAGCCAGTTGCGCGCGCTTGAACCCAATCCTGATACTCGCAAGCCGTCGCGCGAGATTGATGTCCACCTGACCGCCAATATGGAACGCTATATGTGGTCGATGGACGGCGAGTCTTATACCGACAAAACCGAACCGCTACCCTTTCGTCACAATGAGCGTGTGCGGGTAAACCTCATCAACCACACGATGATGCCACACCCGATCCACCTGCATGGCCATTTTTTTGAGGTCGTGAACGGACAGAAGGGTCAATATCCGCGCAAGAATGTCGTCAATGTCTTGCCGGGTGCCAAAGTGACATTCGATTTTACGGCAGACGCGATGGGCGACTGGGCGTTTCACTGTCACATGCTGATGCACATGCACGCTGGGATGTTCCGCGTGGTCACTGTGCGGCATGAGGAGAGCGGCGAATGAAACGCACACTCATGCTTTCGGCCGCTATGCTGTTGCCATCGGCGGCTTACGCGCAACAAGACCACTCAGCGCATCAAGGGCATAACATGCCTGCTGAACAGACCAAAGCCGAGGCACCGCCCGTAGCAACCGATCCACATGCCGGTCACGACATGGCGAACATGGAGGAGGTTCCGGCAGAACCGGTCGATCCCCATGCCGGACATGACATGAGCGCGATGTACGCTGACGAGAGCGCAGAGAGCGATGTCGGCGATGCCTCAGCGCCTGCGCCTCCCGGCGATCATGCCGCAGATGCGGTTTTTGGCGCGGAAGTCATGGCGCAGTCGCGCAAGGAGCTGGCATATGAAGTCGGCGGTATGGGCTATTCGCTGGTCATGCTCGATTTGGCCGAAGTCGGCTTTCAGAAGGGCCGCGAAACCTACCGGTTCGAGGGCGAAGCCTTTACCGGCGGCAACATCAACCGTTTCGGCGTCAAGTTTGAGGGCGAAGGCGCGTTCGGTGGGCGTCTCGATGACCTTGAACTGCAAGCACTCTACTCGCGCGCCATTGCGCCTTACTGGAATCTCCAAGCAGGCGTCCGCCACGACATCAAACCTGACCCGTCGCGCACTTACATAGTTGCGGGAGTCGAGGGTATCGCTCCCTATTGGTTCAAGGTGAATGCCGCGACATTCTTGTCGAACAAGGGCGAAGTCCGCGCGCGCGTCGAAGCATCCTATGACCAGCGCATCACCCAGAAATTGATCCTGCAACCGCGGATCGAGGCTAATTTCTCCTTTCAGGATATTGCGGCCATCGGCGTTGGCGCTGGCCTGTCGGATTTTGAGGCAGGCCTGCGTCTGCGTTACGAGATCAAACAGGAATTCGCGCCCTATATCGGCGTTGAATGGCGCAAGCAGACTGGCGACACCGCGCGTTTCGCACGCTTGGCGGGCGATGACCCGGACACTTTGAGCGTCGTTGCGGGCGTAAGGATCTGGTTCTGAGCCGCCTGCGCTTTCATGTCGCCGCGAGC
>JBEBJX010000165.1:0-1822 GCA_040079655.1 Sphingopyxis sp.
TTGGTGATTGTAGGAAAGCGGCATAGCTATGCGCGGGCCCCGCCCATGGCCGAACGCATTGGGGTCAGCCCTGCATTTTTCACGCCGCTTTCACGCTGCGCCGACGCAAAGCGGACTTTCGCATGCGAAACGCCCTCCATGGGAACAACGATGTTCCGCAAGGGAGGGCAAAATGGCCAACAGAAAAATCACCATCGAATGCACGCCGCAGAATCTCGATTGGATTGGCATACTGCTGAAGGTTTACGGCGAAAGCAAAGTACGCGCGGTTCAGATTGTAAATGGCACAGGCACCGCAATTGTCCCTGATGGTGTTGGGTGTTCCATCACCGCCAGTGCAAAGGGCATAGTGGGCCAAGCGGTAAGAATCGCCGTGAAGGTTGGCGACGGATCGTTTCCCCCTGCCGAGCAGGTTCAAGTCGATGCACCGCTCGTTTTCTACATCCCGTTCACTATCCCGCCCACCATCTGAAAGGCATGAAAATGGCATATATTTATCCTACCTCATATCGTCATTCCGCCGGACATTTCGGACGCCTCGGTTCGATCATAGGCGTGGTGTTATCTGCGACAGTCCTGACGCCATCATCTGTGCTGGCCAACGAGCAACCAGCGAATGTGTCTGCCGAGGCAGCTGTTTTGCAACAAGGCAATAGCGGAGCCGACCCCTCTGCTGCGGATTTTGTGCCGCAGATATTGCTCGAAACCGATTCGAGCGACACCGATGTCTCGCTGTCGTTGCGCTTTGGCATTTCCGAACCGGGCCGGAGGGCTGCGGATGGTGCGATGATAGGGACAACTAATATAGCGATAACCCTTTCGGTGCCTGTCAGCAGCAGCAGCGGCGGAACCTCACTATTCGATTTCAACCAACTGACCGATGGCAGCAAGCTGACGGTCGGACTGTCGCATTATTGGGGGCGATTGCAGCATTCCGACCCGCTTGAAGATGGGTCGGCAGCGCATATTCAGGAACAGGCTGTCGGTCAATGTATCGTCACGCAGATAGATGAATGGCGCAGAACCCATGCCCGTGATGCGGCTGATTTGGAGGCGATGGACCTATGGGTCGTGGCCTATCAGCAATTGGTTCATTTCCCGGGTGGAACGCAAAATGGCGCATTGAACGGGCTAGCGCTCGATTCTCGTGAAGCTGTGGCCCAGGTGCAGGCAACGATGGTCGCTCAATGCCTTCCCAATGCGGTGGGCGGTAATTCTGCTGTCAATATTATCCGGACACACTCGGGCGAAGACGCTGCGGAGCGGTTTCAAATGCGAAGGCCTCTCTCTGGCCTCGCCTTCGTCGGGCTGAAAGGGTCTGTGGCGCGCGATGGGTATGACTATCTCGACATCGCGGGTTTCTCGCTCGAAAGCACGTCGCGGACATCCTATGGCGCGACGGCCTATGCCGGCTATCTGGCGGGCGACGGGTCGTGGTCTGGCCAACTGTCGGTCGCCTATCAGCGCCGCTATGCAACCGCCGATGAGCGGACAATCTGTCGGCCGATAGCGGGCGGTGCCAGCGAGTGCCTGAGCGGAGCAGACGGTGTGCCGACCCGTAACACGCGGCTGTTGGCATCGGCAGAGCTGCGCAAGAGTATCCGCATCAGCGGCGTGGATTTCGGCATCGCCCCGCGCATCGATTATGATCTCGACGATAATGAGGCGCTAATCAGCCTGCCCATCTATGCCCTGCGCAACGGCGATGGTCGGCTGAACGGTGGCATCCGTATCGGCTATGGCACGCGGCAGGACGCCCTTGAGGCTCGCGTCTTTATTGGTGTCCCCTTCTCGACGATATTTTGAGCATAGACATGGTGGT
>JBEBJX010000166.1:0-1790 GCA_040079655.1 Sphingopyxis sp.
GACCATGGCGGCGAAGTGCCCGCGAACCGCGATGCGCTCGAGGCGCTGCCCGGGGTTGGCCGCAAGACTGCCAATGTCGTGATGAACTGCGCGTTCGGGACCGAGACATTCGCGGTCGATACGCATGTGTTTCGCGTGGCCAACCGCACCGGTTTGGCCCCCGGCAAAACGCCCGCAGCGGTTGAAAAGGCGCTCGAAAAATGCGTGCCAGCGCCGTTCCGGCTCCACGCGCACCACTGGCTGATCCTGCTCGGCCGTTATACCTGCAAGGCGCGCACGCCTTTATGCTGGTGCTGCCCGGTGATTGCCCAGTGCGAGTTTAGGGGGAAGGTTTTGGAGGGGCCTGAACGACCATAGCTTCAGTCGGCGGCAGGGATCAGTTGCGGACTTGCTGCGACTATGCGCGAGTCAAATGATTGCGCCTCCAAAGCCGCAATCGCGTGGCTCAGCGTTGCGTGTAGCGATTGCCCGATTTCCTGTTCCAGCAGCAACGCGGCGCGTTCTGTTGCCGCCCACATCAGGCGCAGCTGCGGGAGCATATGAAGCGTTTTTTGCGTCAGTTGCACATAGCGTTCACGCGCGTCCTTGCCAACCGATACGCTGACCAGACCGGCTGCCAGCATCCGGGAAACGGTCTGACTTGCTGCTGAATGCGAGACGCCGGAAACGCCTGCGACATCACGGACCGTGTGTGCGCCCGCGTCGGCCAGTGCCCGCACCACCGGCGTATAGCGCGGCACATAGTCGAGATCCGCTTCCACATAGAGCCGCTCCAGTGCGCCATCGGTCAATTCCTGTAGGCGGCGGAGCAAAGTGCCTAGGCCAGGCGCGATGTTGCGTGTTGTCATACGAAGATATATAAGCGCTAATGTATTGGAGGGCAACTGGCTATGCATGATCAGATACCTGACCTGATCCCCCGTCGCGCGATGCTGATCGGCACCGTTGCGGCAGGCTGTGTTTTCGTGGTGGTAACTCCGGCGGGAGGTCAATCGACACTTAGCGCGTCAGAGCGGCAGCAGGTGGTTCTGGGCGTGGTCGATTTGATCGAGCAGCGCTATGTCTACCCTGACCGGGGCTGCCAAATCGCGCAGGCGCTCCGCCGGGCACGCGGACGATTTGACCAGTCCGACCCCATCACTTTCGCCGACGCCATGACATCCTTTTTGCGCGACACCGCAAATGATGGCCATTTTGCTGTCGAATATCGCCCAAGCCCCCCAGCAGCAGAGAGCGCAGAAAGTGCCGCTGCACAGGCCGCTGCGGAAACCGAGCGCTACTACGGTATCACGGTCAATCACGGTTTTGAGGCGGTGCAGCGGTTGGACGGCGGCATAGGTTACCTGGACCTGCGCGTGTTTGCGCCGACGACAATCGCGGCAGACATGGCCAGTGCAGCGATGACCCTTCTGGCGCAATCCCCCGCATTGGTCATCGATCTCAGGCGCAATGGTGGCGGGTATAGTGAAATGGTCGCCCTGCTGGCTGCCTATTTGTTTGATCAGCCGGTGGAACTGAGCGGCATTTTTGACCGCCCGAGCGGCAGACATACGCGCAGTTTCACACCGCCCACAGTGTCCGGACGGCGTTTCGGCGCGGCAAAGCCCGTCTACATCCTGCAATCCAATCGCACCTTTTCTGCGGCGGAAGCCTTTGCCTATGACCTGCAGGCTCTCAGGCGCGCCACCATCGTGGGCGATTTTTCAGGCGGCGGGGCACACCCATTTGAGTATCGCACCATTACCCCGCATTTCATCCTGAGCCTGCCCGAAGGGCGGTCCATCAACCCG
>JBEBJX010000167.1:0-1705 GCA_040079655.1 Sphingopyxis sp.
GGGGTGATGAGGCCCAGGGCGTCCATCCGCAATGGCGGCACCCAATGGGGGTCATTCGCATTGATACGATAGGCAAGGTCGATGAAGGCATTGCGGTCGGCCTTGGTATCTGCGGGCGTAATTAAGAGGGGGGGCTGTGTCACAGATGTTCCTTGATTGCGATCTTGGCCTGACCTAACCTAGCCAAAGGCATGCCGCAAGACGTGCCATTTTCCTGCCACGAAAAGCCGATAGGGAATGAGGACGCAATCGTGATATACGATGCAAAATATCTTGCACTGTGCTGTGGAGGAAGGCACGGCTGATGCAGAGGTTATCCATGACTGACAATAAAAACTCTCCAGGCCCTCAGCTATCTGATGCGCCATCTTCGTCTGCGGAGCGCGGCGAGGATATGACGATGATCCGCGCGGCGGCCAAACTGACAAGCGACCTCAACACACCCAATAAGCTCATTTATTGGGGTGACTTGATTGGATCGGCGGCTTTTGGTTACGCGGGCCTAGCCGGGACGATACTCTCAAACGCGTTGCCTGTCGCATTGGCTTGTGGCGTTGTAGCGATTTTATGCCTGTATCGCGCCGGCCTGTTTATCCACGAACTCACCCATATGCGCCTGTCCGCCGTGCCGGGGTTCTGGACCATGTGGCATATCATCGTCGGCATTCCGGTGATGCTGCCATCGTTCATGTATGAGGGGTTGCATAATGCGCATCATATGCGCAAAAAATATGGCACCGACGAGGATCCCGAATATCTGCCGCTGGCACGTATGAAGCCATGGACGGTGCCGGTGTTCGTGCTCATTTCGGTGCTTGCGCCGATTGGCCTGCTCATCCGCTACGGCATCCTTGCGCCGCTATCGCTGGTTACCCCGCCGCTGCGGACGTTTATCTGGCAGCGCTATTCGGGATTGGTCATCAACCCCGCCTATCGGCGCCGCGCGCCCGATGCATTGCTACGCAATCATGTCATCCTGACCGAAATCCCGACCGCGCTATGGGCGATGGCGGTGATTGCGGGCGTAGCCAGCGGGGTCATTCCGCTGCGTGCATTCGTCATCGCGATACTGATATTGTCGGGCATCATGCTGCTCAATCAGATCCGCACGCTGGTGGCACATTTATGGGCCAATGACGGAGCGGAAATGAGTGTTACCGCGCAATTTCTCGATAGCGTCAATGTGCCACCGCCCAGCCCGCTGCCCGCGCTGTGGGCACCGGTTGGACTGCGCTATCACGCGCTGCATCATCTGTTACCCGGGCTTCCCTATCATAATCTGGGCGAGGCGCACCGGCGGATTGTCGCCGCGCTTGGCACCTCGACCAACTATCACAAGGTCAACCGCAAGGGATTGCCGGGCCTGGTCGTGCAATTGGTTAGCAGCAGCTGGCGAAGCAACCGCTGACGAGGGCGGGGCACCAGTATCAATTTCTTTGCCGTTGTATCTGCCGATGCATCCATTACCGGGGTTGGCGTCGTCTAGTCATTGAACCTCATGTTGCAAAGGATGACCGATGACCCTGTCCACTTCCATGCCGCCCTTACCACCTCTCCCTCCTGCATCACCGCCTTCCCTCGGTGCAGGCGTTGACCCGGCTGCCATCGCCGCGCCGATCGACATTTCCTGATAGCAGTGGAGCATCGCATCGGCGAACATGCACGATACTCTGCTGAAAGGCGGCGGCATTGGGCCAACTTTTAC
>JBEBJX010000168.1:0-1703 GCA_040079655.1 Sphingopyxis sp.
CGCCTCCAGCTTGGCCCAAACCGAGGCGGCAGCGGCCACGCTGACCTGTTGCCCCACAATAGTGCGCAACATGGTCGCATAGCCGCGTGTGCGGATGCGCGGCTGCGGATAGCTGACCGCCTTAAGTGCGCGGGCGATGTCCGAATCGCGCTCCGCAATCACATCTAGCGATGTTTTTAGCTGTTGTGCTGATAACCCCATGCATAGCCCCCCGGGACGCATCACGGCGTCTTGATTCGTATCCTCACTCCCCCCATAGGCCTGAAACACGGGGGTGCACATTCTCGTTTATTGCGATCAAAGCGTTTGAGGAATTGCGACATATGGCAAAGTTGGTGGTGGTGACGCGTGACGGCAGCGAAAAAACCATAGAGGGCGACCCTGCATTGAGCGTCATGGAAAATATCCGCGACGCCGGTTGTGACGAATTGCTGGCGCTGTGCGGTGGCTGCTGTTCGTGTGCGACCTGCCATGTCATCGTCGATCCTGCCTTCGCCGATGCTTTGCCGCCCCTGAGCGAGGACGAGGATGATCTGCTCGATAGCAGCGCCCATCGCGGGCCGACATCGCGCCTGTCGTGCCAATTGCCGTTCAGCGCAGCGCTGGATGGGTTGCGGGTGACGATTGCGCCAGAGGACTGAACTTTGCTACCCCCGCGCCTGTGCTGCGGCATAGAGCGCGATCGCGGCGGCGTTTGATACGTTGAGGCTCTCCATCTTGGCACTGATGGGCAGGCGCGCCAACTGGTCGCAATGGGCGCCGGTATTGTGGCGCATCCCCGCGCCCTCGGCCCCCAGAACCAGGGCCGGGCGAACATTGGTGAGGGCAGTGCCAATCGTATCGCGCGCATCGCCGCACAGCCCAATGCGCCAGTAATCGCCCTCGGCCAGCTCTTTGAGCGCGCGGCTGAGGTTGACCACGCGCACCCACGGCACAATTTCCAGTGCGCCCGAAGCCGCGCGGGCAATCGTCCCGCTTTCAGGGGGGCTGTGGCGGTCCTGGGTCACAATCGCCACCGCATCAAACGCGGCTGCAGAACGCAATATGGCCCCAACATTCTGCGGGTCGGTTACCTGGTCGAGAAGTAAGATCGGCCGTCGGTCCGATTGTGGTTGATTGAGGAAATCGCTCAACCAGCGGTCAGGCAGCGGTTCTGCCTCAATCACCAGCCCCTGATGCGGAGAGCCCGGCGCAACCATCATCGCCATTTCTGCGGGAGACGATGGCGTGATGGGCAATGATGATGGGACGTCAATCGTTGCCAGCGCCTCGCGGGTTCCCCACATTTTCTTGATTTCGCGCTCCGGATTGGCCAGCGCGGCGATAACGGCGTGCCGCCCCCAGATGCGGACATATTTGGTCGATGGTGCATTGCGCTGCTGTTTTTTGCTCATGGCACCATCCTTTTCCATGGGAATGATTGACAGGCAAGCGCCCATTCGCCATTGAGCCGCCTTTCCCGACTTGCAGCGGCTAACCGCGCTGCATCGATAGCGTGTTTGTCGCGCTATCGGGATGAATGGGGACAGGTGGCCGAGTGGTTAAAGGCAGCAGACTGTAAATCTGCCCGACGTTGTCGTACGCTGGTTCGAATCCAGCCCTGTCCACCACCATCCGCTGATTTGGGGCATAGCCCATGGAAAGCATCAGCGCCGCCAATCAAGCATCGCCCAGCCATGCGCTTTGGCGTGTCGCCCGAGCGT
>JBEBJX010000169.1:0-1689 GCA_040079655.1 Sphingopyxis sp.
GGCTGAGGCACTGGCGCAAGGGAGGCAGGCCCTAATACTCTTGCCCGAAATCGCGCTGACCCAGCCGATGTTGAAACGGTTTGAAGCGCGATTTGGCTGCGCCCCCGTGGCGTGGCATTCCGAGCTGGGCCCCGCAGAGCGGCGGCGCGCGTGGCGGGCGATTGGTGATGGCACCGCCGCCGTCACCATCGGCGCACGATCGGCGCTGTTCCTGCCTTACCCCAACCTTGGCCTGATTGTCGTCGATGAAGCGCATGAAGCCAGTTTCAAGCAGGAAGACGGTGTCGCTTACCACGCGCGCGATGTTGCTGTGATGCGCGCCAAATTCGCACAGATTCCCATCATCCTGGCCAGCGCAACACCCGCCATAGAAAGCCGGGCGCAGGTTGAGGCCGGTCACTATCGGGAGATTGCCCTGCCTGCGCGCTATGGCGGCGCGACCTTGCCCATACTCAAAGCCATCGACATGCGCATGGACCCGCCGACACGCGGCGCCTGGCTGGCCCCGCCGCTCATCGCCGCCATTGACGCACGTCTGGCGCGCGGCGAGCAAAGCCTGTTATTTCTCAATCGCCGCGGTTATGCGCCGCTCACCCTGTGTCGCACCTGTGGTTTGCGCATCCAATGCCCCAATTGCACAGCATGGATGGTCGAACATCGGCTGAACCGCCGCCTTTCCTGTCACCATTGCGGGCATAGCATGCCACCGCCCGCCGCCTGCCCCGAATGTAAAGACGAGGACAGCCTGGTCGCTTGTGGCCCGGGAGTAGAACGCGTCGCCGACGAAGTGCGCATCCGCTGGCCCGATGCGCGCGTAGCCATTGTTACATCCGATACGCTGTGGAGCCCGGCGCGCGCGGCAGAATTTGTCGAAGCGATGGAGGCTGGATTGATCGATGTGGTAGTCGGCACCCAGTTGGTGACCAAGGGCTATCACTTCCCCAACCTCACTTTGGTGGGCGTTATCGACGCTGATATTGGTTTGATTGGCGGCGATTTACGGAGCTGTGAGCGCAGCTTTCAACAAATAGCCCAGGTTGCCGGACGGGCGGGGCGCGGCGACAAAGCCGGCGAAGTCATGATCCAGACGCGCCAACCCGACGCCCCGGTCATCGCCGCGCTGATCGCCGGCGACGCACCAGGTTTTTACGCCGCAGAAGCCGAGGCGAGGGCCGAAGCGCGCATGCCCCCCTATGGCCGGTTAGCGGCGATTATCGTCAGCAGCCAAGATGCTGATGCCGCGCGGGTCGCCGCCCTCGCCATCGGTAAATCTGCGCCAAGTGGAAAGGGTATCGAAGTGTGGGGGCCCGCGCCCGCCCCGCTCGCCATGCTGCGTGGTCGCCATCGCCATCGGTTGCTGGTGCATGCGACGCGCACATTCCCCCTGCAACAGGTCATGAAAGACTGGCTTGATGCCTGTTCCTGGCCGTCGCGCGTGCGGGTGCGCATCGACATTGATCCCTATAGCTTCGTCTAATCGCCAGGAGACGCCAGCGCCGCCTGCGCTGCGGCCAGCCGCGCAATCGGCACGCGATAGGGCGAGGCGCTGACATAATCGAGGCTTAGGCTCTCGCAAAAGGCGATGCTGGTGGGATCGCCGCCATGTTCGCCGCAGATGCCAAGCTTGATACCGCGGCGCGCCGCCCGCCCCTCAAGCTCGCCTGCGACATCACACGCCGCCTCGAATAT
>JBEBJX010000170.1:0-1609 GCA_040079655.1 Sphingopyxis sp.
GATCGAATATGAGGCCGCCTTTGCAGTGCGCGATGCGCGCGACACGTCGAACATTTATAACCCGTCACCCGCCGCGACTGTGCGCAGCTGTCCCACGTCTGGAACGCAGCGCAGAAAACGCGGGGTAAGGCGTGCCATTCCGCACACCTGGAACTTTGGCCAAGGCTGGTTGAACTGATTAGCTGCGGTTACACAGGCCCCGCGCGGTAGCGCACACCTTGGCCGCGTCGATCAGCGCCAATTTCTCGATGTTGGCGGCATAGGGGAGCGGCACATCCTCGTCGCAAACGCGCAGCACCGGCGCATCGAGGTCGTCAAATGCCTCCTCCATCGCTATTGCCGCGATTTCGCTGGCAATGGAGCAAGTTGGCCAGCCTTCTTCGACCACCATCATCCGGTTGGTTTTGCGCACGCTGGCCAGCACCGCCTGCTTATCGAGCGGGCGCAACGTGCGCAGGTCGATCACTTCGGCCTCGATCCCCTCGGCTGCCAACGTTTCTGCGGCCTCCAAGGCTATCCCAACCCCAATCGAGTAGCTGACGATGGTGATGTCGCGGCCCACGCGGCACACCCGCGCCTTGCCGATCGGCAGGACATGATCGTCGCCGTCGGGCACATCGAAACTGCGGCCATAGAGCAACTCATTCTCTAGGAACACCACCGGATCCTCGGTGCGGATCGCCGCTTTCAGCAACCCCTTAGCATCAGCAGCGTCATAGGGCGCGATGACGATGAGGCCCGGGACGGCAGCATACCAAGGCGCGTAATTCTGGCTATGTTGCGCGCCAACGCGCGACGCCGCGCCATTGGGGCCACGAAACACGATAGGGCAACGCATTTGCCCACCCGACATATAATTGGTCTTGGCGGCACTGTTGATGATATGGTCGATCGCCTGCATCGCAAAATTAAACGTCATAAACTCGATCACGGGCCTGAGGCCGCCCATCGCCGCGCCCGCACCGAGGCCGGCAAAGCCATATTCGGTAATTGGCGTGTCGACAACACGGCGCGGGCCGAACTCGTCGAGCAAGCCCTGTGTTACCTTATACGCGCCCTGATATTCGGCGACTTCCTCGCCCATCACAAACACGCGATCATCGCGGCGCATTTCCTCGGCCATCGCATCGCGCAAAGCTTCGCGCAGCGTCACGCGCTGCATTTGGGTGCCCGCGGGGAGCGCAGGGTCGCCCGCGCGTTCGATGGAGGCAGGGGCGGCAACTTCACCTTCCGCCCGCGCTGAGCTTGCCGAAGCACTGCTCTTGTTTTCATCGACGGCCAAAGTGGAGAAGGACAGCCGTTGGCGCTCCGCGCCCTCTTCAAGTCCGACAGGCTCAGGGCGAACGGAGGAAGAAATTGCATCGCCAGCCTCCCCCCCAATCACCGCTATCACCGTGCCGACTTTGACATTCTCTGTGCCCGCCGCGACCAATATCTGCGAAACAACACCCTCATCAATCGACTCAAACTCCATCGTCGCCTTGTCGGTCTCAATCTCGGCCAGCAAATCGCCAGACGCAACATTATCGCCGACCTTGACCAGCCATTTAGCGAGCGTCCCTTCTTCCATCGTCGGGGACAGAGCGGGCATTTTCAATTCGATTGCCAT
>JBEBJX010000171.1:0-1569 GCA_040079655.1 Sphingopyxis sp.
GGGGAGGGGCTTATCGGAGATATATTATGCGTTACCTCCCCCTCAATGACAGCGATCGTTCGGCGATGCTTTCTGCCATCGGCGCGGGCTCGATCGACGATCTGTTTGTCGATGTGCCTGCCAGTGCGCGGCTCGATGGCCCGATTGCCGGCCTGCCCGGCCATGCCAGCGAGATGGCGGTCGAGCGGCACATGGCGGCGCTGGCATCGCGTAATATGGCGGCGGGCGCTGTGCCCTTCTTCCTCGGCGCGGGGGCCTATCGCCACCATATCCCCGCCAGCGTCGATCATTTGATCCAGCGCGGCGAGTTTTTGACCAGCTACACCCCCTATCAGCCCGAAATCGCGCAGGGCACGCTGCAAATGCTGTTTGAGTTTCAAACACAGGTGGCCCGGCTTTATGGTTGCGATGTCGCCAATGCATCGATGTATGACGGTTCGACTGCGGCTTGGGAAGCGGTCGGCATGGCACGGCGCATAACCAAGCGGACGCGCGCGGTAATCGCGGGTGGTCTCCACCCCCATTATGCGAGCGTCGCGCGGACCATGGCGCAATATACTGGCGATACGCTGGTTGAATTGCGTGCAGAGCCTGATGCGGACGAAGGGGCCGCGCTGTGTGCGGCGATTGACGGCCAAACCAGCTGTGTCGTTGTGCAATATCCCGACATTTTTGGCCGGATCAGCGATTTGCGCCCGATTGCCGAGGCGGCGCATGCGGCGGGCGCGCTGCTGATCGCGGTGGTGACCGAACCGGTGGCGCTGGGGCTGATCGAGGCACCGGGGGCGATGGGTGCGGACATTGTCGTGGGCGAAGGGCAGGCGATTGGCGTCGGCCTGCAATTTGGCGGGCCATATCTGGGGCTGTTCGCCTGCAAGCAGCAATATGTGCGGCAAATGCCTGGCCGATTGTGCGGGCAAAGCGAGGATGCGACGGGACGCCGCGCCTATGTGCTGACCCTATCGACCCGCGAACAGCATATCCGGCGCGAAAAGGCGACGAGCAATATCTGCACCAATTCAGGGCTTTGCGCGCTGGCCTTTAGCATTCATATGAGCTTGCTGGGTGAAAAAGGGTTGCGCGGTCTTGCGCGTATCAACCATGCGCGCGCGCTACAGGCGGCGAAGGCGCTCGGTAATGTGCCGGGTGTTACGGTTATTTCAGGTCCATTTTTCAATGAGTTTCGCGTAACACTTAACAAAGATTCTCGACAAGTGGCGCGCACTCTCGCTGATCGCGGCATCTTGTGCGGGGTGCCGCTGGGGCGGCTTTACCCCGACCGCGCCGATTTGGGCAACGACCTGCTCGTCTGTGCGACCGAAACCACCAGCGACGCGGACATATCGGCGCTGTGCGCTGCACTGGCGGAGGTATTGGCATGACGATCAACCAAAGCGGTTGGCGGCCCACCATGGGCGAGGCCGGGGCCAGCCATAATGCTGGGACTTTTACCGGAAACGCTGCGCTGATGCTCGAAGAACCGCTGATATTCGAGATAGGCTCCAACGACCGATGTGGTGTGGATTTTGACGTTGTTTCACCCCTCCCATTCAGGGGAGGGGCCGGGGG
>JBEBJX010000172.1:0-1564 GCA_040079655.1 Sphingopyxis sp.
GGGGGGGATGGCGGCGCATAATGCGACAGGCCTTGCACCATGCGCAGCGCGACCTCTTGGCGCTTGGCGGCGCATATCTGGCTGAGGATGTTGGTCATGACCGAGCAATGCTATAAACGGGGCCAAAGCGCACTAACGCCGCGCCGACAAAGGGCAGTGCCACAATCCACAGGCGCACGCCGGTAATGCCAAGCGGGCTGGCAATGCTGAACACGGCACTGGCCCCTAAACCAGCGCAGATTAGCAACAGGCCGCTGACAAGGCGCCAGTGCGGAATGTGGCTACCAGCCGTTTTGCCCGCTCGCTCATAGCGCGCGAATGCGAGAATCAACGGAATCAAGGCGGCGATATAGAGGGTGAACCACAATGGCCGCATCATCCACCATTGGCTGCTCCCTGGATCCATATGGAGCCCGACCCCGCCGAGCAACCATGCCGCCACCATCACAAACACAAAGGCAGAAAGATGCCATAAATAAATGGTCATGATCATGCCGTTAATAAGAATTGTCGCGGCCCAGGCGCCAAGGTTGTTCAACATGCGGCGACCCAAAGGTTCAAGCGCAAGCGCAAATCCGGTTTGGGCTATGCCGAGCGCCAACAACGCTAAGGTTGGCGGCATGGAATTGCTGAGCGGTTCCCCCGGAACGCCAATCATTGCCACGGGATATGGGCCAATACCGATGAGCAAGGCTAGGGAGGCAAGCCCGCCCAATCCCCATAAAACCATGCGGGCCGATGAAGCAAAACGCCCGTCGCGCCAGGCATAGCCAAGCTGGTGAATGGCGAGCCAGACAAAGGCAAAGTTGAGGAAATTCACATAAGGCACATCAAAATAAAGCGCCATGACATCAATGCTGATAGAACCCAGCACTAGGCCCGCAAAACTAGCCATTCCCCAGCGTTTCCACGCGGCATGGCTTAACGGAACCACAGCGCAGATCATCAAATAAACCGATAGGAACCACACGGGGATGAGCGCCAACTGGGCTGCGAGTTTGACGATCTGCCGCTCCACACCCATCGCCGTGCCAAACAAAGCGAATAGCGTCCAGGCAAGGAATAACGGCAGCACCGGGTTGATTAATCGTTGCAACCGCGAGCTGAACCAATCCGAATAGCTGTCGCCATTGCGTCGATTGGCAGACCAAGACATGCCGTTGGAAAATCCGCCGACAAGGAAAAAGAGCGGCATGACCTGAAAACCCCATGTCAACCATTGGGTCCAAGGCAGTATCCCGAGCAGGTGGCCGCCTGTGACCGCGCCGTCACGAATATAGGGAGCCGCGACCAGCCAATGGCCGGAAACGACCGCAAGGATCGACAAGGCGCGCAAAAAATCGACATAGCGATTGCGTTCTGGCGGGGTGTCCTTGGCCATCGTCGTGGCTCTCGCCCACAGGCTTGGTTTTGATTGGTATGCAATATTGTCGTTCATTGGTACCTCTTTGACCCGCGCATCTCTATCAATACCCCACCCAGCAATCGAGCAGCGCTTTGGCGAGGCCTTTGTCGATGGCTTCGGTCGCTTCCTCTACCCCCTCGCGCCAATCCTCCGCGTGGC
>JBEBJX010000173.1:0-1558 GCA_040079655.1 Sphingopyxis sp.
TCGTCGGGCGCAAGCCGCGCAAGGTTCTCGATCAACGAGGCTTCAAGGGCGGCGGCATCGTCGCCCGCCTCCATGATGGCGCAGGGCAGCGGCTCGGCAACGCCGTTCTCATTTGCCACGGTCTGCGCGGCGAGAAAGCGACGGCTTCCCGCCACAATCTCGAATGTGGTGTCGCTACCATTGGGCCGCACCAACAGTGGCATGATAATGCCCCGTGCGCGGATGGATGGCAGAATGCCGCTAATGTCGGGTGGCTTCTTGCCGCTCCGCATATTGGCGGGAGAGATTGAAAGCCGGTCAAGGGCGATATGGTCAAGTTTCATGGCAATTACTCCTTCTGTTGGGTGGCCCCATCCTCGGGGCATCTTGGGGGGCGGTGAGGATGGGGCCGGTTGTCCGCACGTTCGGGCGTGAACGTGCGGGGTCTGCCGCCACCTTGGAATCAAGGTGGCGGAAGCTCTGAAAGTTCGCTGGCGCGGGCGACGGCTGCGGCCTCAAGCCGCGCCTCGTCCTCGGGGATGCTCCCGCACAATCGGGCGGCATCGGCATAAATGGACAGCGGAAAGCGCCCTTCAAAACACAGGTCGCGCTCGATGGTGAGGCCGAACGGCAGCGACACCGCCGCAATCTCGGATAGGCTGGCCGAACCCATTTCAGGGCAACCAAAACCAAGGTCGCAAAGCCCGAACAATATGTCGCCGTCCTCATCCAGTTCGGAAAACAGCCAAGTGGCCGCGCCAACTGGCGAGAAAAATTTGACGACTGGCACATGATCGCCACGGCTTTTGCCGTTGGCGATGAGGCGGGCGCGCTGGTCTTGGGTAAGCAAAAGCATGGGGATTCCTCCGTCAAAACATCTCGATCTGGTTGCGGGCGTTGGTGTCGAACAGGCCGTGATCGGCGGGACGCTGCGCCTTGCGCGGCTCCAGCGGCGCATTGGCGCGCATGGCGAGACGGTCGCGGGGCGTGATCGGCGTAACGCCGTAAACAAGCGTCTGCTCACCGATGGGCGTTTGCTCGGACGATAAGGGGAGCGCGGCGCTCATGCTGCCCGCGCCAAGGTGGATTCGCTCTCCCGAACGAACGCCAACAGAAAATCCGCTGCCTTGCTGGCTTGCGATGTCGCCTTGAAAATGGCGCGATTGTCGGCGCGCAGCACAGTAAGCCAAGAGCCCAGATAATCGGCATGGCGACGATACCAAGTGCCGCGCAAAGATAGGCCGATGCCAATTCCGCGCACAATTCTTCGCGGGCATAGAGCGCGGAACCGAACCGCCCCGACTGGTCACGCGCCAACCGTTCCTTGCTTCCCGTCCAGTGGCCGAGTTCGTGCAAAGCCGTCCGGTAAAAGTCGATCTGGTGGGTGAACGCCGGTTGCGGCGGCACCTGCACATAATCGCCGCCCACATCATAAAATGCCCGCGCCCCGCCTATGCGAAAATCTGCACCCGTCGCCGCAATCAACGCCTCCGCGCTCTCATGCTGCTCCCGCTCGGGCAACGGCGTCGGGTCGGCTGTCAGCCGTTCGGGCAAACCGTCACACTGCGCGGCATTGAAC
>JBEBJX010000174.1:0-1504 GCA_040079655.1 Sphingopyxis sp.
TGAGTTTTGCCCGCAAGGGACGCTGGCCGAACGGATGCGCAGCGGCGGCGCGGGTATTCCGGGATTCTACACCAAGACAGGCGTGGGAACGCAGGTGGCGACAGGCAAGGAGGTAAAGCAGTTTGGCGGCCCAAATGGACCAGAGGACTATATCCTCGAACGCGGTATCTTTGCTGATCTCTCGATTGTGAAGGCGTGGAAGGCGGACGAGAGCGGCAACCTCATATTCCGCAAGACTGCGCGCAATTTCAACCTGCCCGCTGCGACTTGCGGCAAGGTCTGCGTCGTTGAAGTCGAACAAATCGTCCCCGTCGGCAGCTTTGACCCCGATCAGATTCACCTGCCCGGCGTCTATGTCCAGCGCATGATCATCGGGGCGCCGTATGACAAGAAGATCGAGTTCCGCACGGTGCGGGAAAGGGAGGCGGCGTGATGGGTAAACGATGGATTGGGCGATGGATAATTGCGGTTTCGGCGCTGCATACGCTGTTCGGCGTCCTCGCGTTCGCCCCTGTCCTGCGGGCGATGCTGAACGCCGGACTATGGAACAGCGTCGGCGCAGACCCGGTGCGCGGCGCGGTGGCGTGGTTTCTGTTAGCGGGTGGCTTCATGCTGGTTGGCGGCCTGGCGGTGGACGCGTGTGAACGCAGCAATGAGGATTGCCCCTTTGCTGGCATCGGCTGGGGCCTGCTGATCGTCACCGCTATCGCCATCCTTTTGATGCCAATTTCCGGCGCATGGCTGTTGCTGCCACCAGCCCTTGCGATGATCTTGCGCGGGGGTCGTCGCTGATGCGCCGCACAAACCCCTGGCTGATCGCCGCAGGCTGGATGAGCGTCGCCGCATCGCTGCTCCACCTTGCCTGCATCATTGGCGGACCAGACTGGTTCATCTTTCTTGGTGCGCCGCGGCGTTTTGCCTATCAGGCCGCGCAGGGGGCAATCCTACCCATTGCCATTACATGTGCGCTCGCAGCAATGCTTGCCGTCTGGGCGGCCTTCGCCTTTTCAGCGGCGGGCATCATCCGCCGATTGCCGTTCACGCGGCTGGCTTTGGTCGCGATCAGCGCCGTTCTTGTCGGACGGGGTGTCAGCTACTTTGCTTTCCCGTTTTGGACGATCTGGCGGCCCGATCTCTCGCAAACATTTATGATTTGGTCGTCGCTTGTCGTGCTGGTCATGGGCGCCTGCTTCGCCATCGGCACCTGGAAGGCATGGCCACAACTCTCCGCAGCAAGGAACACACTATGACCACGCATGACGGCCTGACGAAAGGCTGGGCCCGCGACCAGATGGCGGCGCGCGCCGCGATGGAGCTGCGCGATGGCTATTATGTCAACCTTGGCATCGGCATCCCGACGCTGGTGGCAAACCATATTCCGCCGGGCGTCGAAGTCACGCTCCAGTCCGAAAACGGCATGCTCGGCATCGGGCCATTTCCCTATGCGGGAGAGGAGGACGCCGACCTCATCAACGCGGGCAAGCAGACGATCAGCGAACTGCCA
>JBEBJX010000175.1:0-1501 GCA_040079655.1 Sphingopyxis sp.
TTCACGCTCAATGGACAGCGGTTTCAGGCGCTGAATGGCGGCCCGCATTACACGCACAGCCCGGCAATCTCGATGAGCGTGTCGTGCGCGGACCAGAGCGAGGTCGATCATTATTGGCACGGGTTGATCGGCACGGGCGGCGCGGAGAGCATGTGCGGATGGCTCGTCGACACGTTCGGTGTGTCGTGGCAGGTGGTGCCCAAGGCGCTCGGAACGCTGATGACCGGGCCGAATGCGGGCAAGGTCGGGCAGGCGATGATGGGGATGAAAAAGCTCGATATCGCCGGGCTTGAGGCTGCGGCGAAGGGAGGGGCATAATGCATGAAGGCGGGTGCACCTGCGGCGCGGTGCGCTATCGGCTGAACGCCGAACCGATCATCGTCCACTGCTGTCATTGCCGCTGGTGCCAGCGTGAGACGGGGACCGCCTTTGCGCTCAATGCGGTTATCGAGTCGGAACAAGTAGAGTTGCTCGGCGAACCGCCCGAGCGGATCGACACGCCATCAGCGAGCGGTAAGGGTCAGCCGATATTCCGCTGCCGCGTTTGCAAGGTGGCGCTGTGGAGCCATTATGGCGGCGCGGGCGAAAAAGCGACGTTCGTGCGCGTCGGCACGCTCGACAACCCCGATGCCTGCCCACCCGATGTCCACATTTTCTCCGACAGCAAACAGCCCTGGGTGATCTTGCCACCCGACGTGAAAGCGTTTGCGCAATTCTATACAGCCGCCGGTGTGCCGGAAATATATGGCGCTAACGGTGTGGCGCGCTGGGCTGCGCTTCGCGGGTAAAAAGCGCAGATTTTTTGGGAGGAAAAGACATGTTTGCAAAATCACTCTGGCTCAAGGCAACGTTGCTGTGCGGGTCGCTCGACATATTTTACGCCATCGCCAACACGGTACGAAAGGGCGGCAGCGCGCTCGGCGTGCTGCACAGCGTCGCGTCGGGGCCGTTTGGCAATGGCGTCAAGGACATGGGCTGGGCGGGTGGCGCAATTGGCCTCGCCGTCCATTTCGCCATCATGGCGGTGATGGTCGCCACCTTCCTGTTCGCCTATCGCCGCATCGCCGCACTGCGAACAACCAGCCCGTGGATTGTCGGCACACTCTATGGCGCGGCGCTCTATGGTGTGATGTATTGCGTGGTGATGGCATGGCGCTGGCCCGCGCTGTTCCCACAGACCGACCCGGCGCAGATCGCCATCGCGCTGTTCCCGCACATCGCGCTGGTCGGCATTCCGCTGGCGCTAATGGCGCGAAAGGCAAAAATATGACGAGCTATGTCGCCCTGCTCCGTGCGGTCAATGTCGGCGGCACTGGCAAATTGCCGATGGGCGAGCTTAAGGCGATGGGCGAGGCGTGCGGGTTTGCAAATGTCCGCACATGGATCGCTAGCGGTAATGTCCTGTTCGAAAGCATGCTTGATGAGGCAGGCGTGAAGGCCGCTCTCGAAGCGCGGCTCGCCGCCTATGCGGGCAAGCATGTGCCAGTGCTGGTGCGAACCG
>JBEBJX010000176.1:0-1488 GCA_040079655.1 Sphingopyxis sp.
ATTTTGATGCTATAAAATTAACCATCCAGTTCGCGCCAATACTGACGCTATTAGTCGTTAGTCGCTGTTGGCGAGAGGCAGGCGGCGACGCTGGACGTTGCGGAGTTACTCCGCTATCACGCTCACCATCCCCGGGGAGTCGGTCCTGGCGATTTTTCGCTGTTGGACAACAGAATGACTGAGAGGTGCGCGTAACGTCGCACGACCCGCTGAACCTGATCCCGTTGATGCGGGCGGAGGGAGGGAGCGGCGCCAACCCCCGCTGTCATTCCATCCGAAATTTTTTGGAGTGAGAAACATGGCAGACGTTGATTCAATCAGTGACCTGACTTCCAAGCGAAGCCGGCGGACAGCGCGCACAGAAAAGACTGGGGCCGAAATTGGCGTCACCACCGGCCCGATCCGCGGATCGAAAAAAATCCACGTCGCCACCCAAACTGGTAGCGGGATCAAAGTTGCCATGCGCGAAATCGCGCTCGACCCGAGCTGCGACGACGCCCCCGTGCGCGTTTACGACACATCCGGTCCCTATACCGACCCCAATGTGCAGATCGACATTGCGCAAGGGCTTGCCGAACTGCGCAGCCCTTGGATTCGCTCACGCGGCGATGTGGAGGAAGTCGCCCAACGCGAAGTCCGGCCCGAGGATAATGGTCAGTTGGGGCCTGATCGCACCGCTGGCGCTGTTGCGCCGAGCGGCAACAGAAACGGCGGCGTTGCGCCTTTCCCCAATGTGAAGAAAACCGTCCTGCGCGCCAAGCCCGGCGCCAACGTGTCGCAGATGCACTATGCGCGCTTGGGGCTCATCACCCCCGAGATGAAATATGTGGCGGAGCGGGAAAATCTGGGCCGTGCGCGCCTCGCCGAATATATCCGTGATGGAGAGAGCTTTGGCGCAAGCATCCCCGATTATGTCACGCCCGAATTCGTCCGCGACGAAGTAGCGCGGGGCCGCGCCATCATCCCCAACAATATCAACCACCCCGAAAGCGAGCCGATGGCCATCGGCCGCAATTTCCTGGTCAAGATCAACGCCAACATAGGAAACTCAGCGGTCGCATCCGATGTCGCCACCGAGGTTGACAAGATGGTCTGGTCGATCCGCTGGGGCGCGGACACGGTGATGGACCTCAGCACGGGCCGCAACATCCACGACACCCGCGAATGGATCATCCGCAACTCCCCTGTCCCCATCGGCACCGTGCCGATCTATCAGGCGCTGGAAAAAGTCGGCGGCGTCGCCGAAGACCTGAGCTGGGAAATCTTCCGCGATACCCTGATCGAGCAAGCCGAACAGGGCGTCGATTATTTCACCATCCATGCGGGCGTGCGCCTGCCCTATGTCCCGCTCGCCGCCAAGCGCGTGACGGGCATCGTATCACGCGGCGGCAGCATCATGGCGAAATGGTGCCTCGCGCATCACAAGGAAAGCTTTCTCTACGACCATTTCGACGACATCACCGCAATTATGAAGGCCTATGACATCGC
>JBEBJX010000177.1:0-1231 GCA_040079655.1 Sphingopyxis sp.
TAATGCGCGGGTCTTCATCAGCTTGTTGGCGCTCTCCAGGCGCGCCGCCGTGTTCATACTATCCCCCAGCGCGGTATATTGGATGCGCCCTTCGCCGCCGAAGTTGCCGACAACGGCCTCGCCATAATGCAGGCCAACGCGGGTTCGCCCAATAGGCGGTAAGGTGCCGCCCTGCTCGCCTGCCATGCGCTTGGCGAACGCCTCACCAGCCGCGGTCATGGCAATGAGCGCCTGGGCGGCTTTTTGCGCATCATCAGCGCGGGCAATCGGCGCACCCCAAAATGCGACAACGGCATCGCCGACGAATTTGTCGATGGTGCCGCCATGCGCCAAAATGACCTCGCTTAACGTATCGAGATAGGCGTTGAGAACGAAAGCCACATTTTCCGGCGACATGATGTGGCTCATCGTTGTAAAGCCCTCTAGGTCGCTGAACAGGCAATAGATCGCCTTTTTCTCGCCATGCAGCGCCAGTCGATCGGGGTCACGCAAGATTTCCTGGGCGATGTCGCGCGGTAGATATTTGCCGAGCGCGCTTTGCGCAAAGGCGCGCTCCTCTGCGCCTACAGCGCGTAGCGCGCTGGTCGCGGCGATAAAGGCCAGTAACCAGCCACCCGCCACGCCAGCAACTGGCAAATCCAGCGTATCGAAGCCATATTTCTGTAGCCCAAAGGGGATGAGAACAATCAGCGCCAATTGCGCCAACAGCAACAGCGCCGACACCCATGGGCGGACATCAAGCAACGCCGTCACCGCCCCAGCAACTATCGCCAATATCGCCGTTATCCATATCACCGATGATGGGATCTGGATCAACATGGCATCGTCCAATATCTGGGCCAGCATATGAGCATGGACTTCGAGGCCAATCATATCCCTCTGCTCGCCCGTGGCAAGGTCGGGGATCAGCGACAAAGGTGTCGTGAACTCATCATTGTCGATGATGTCGCCGCCGATCAAAATATGCCGTCCCCGCACAAGTTCGGCCATCACGGGCATGATGTCGGGGGTCATCATGTCGGGGTTGGTAAAGGTGGTGATCGGCAGATTTTCAAACACCGGAACCTCCGACACCCCGTTGTCGATCGATACATTCGACGGTATCCGCCAACGCACTCCACCGCGATAATGGTTGAACGCATCGCCCATATTGGCCATCTCCACGGTCAAGAGGGGCGGCGTGCCCGGCGCACGGCCGGGCCAGCGGCGGTTGGTATCGTCGAGGTCATTC
>JBEBJX010000178.1:0-1220 GCA_040079655.1 Sphingopyxis sp.
ATCCGCTCCACCGGTCAGGCTGGCATAGATCGGCGCGCAGCCTGGCGGGTCGATGACCACGAACAACGTGACAAAGGCCGAGATGAATAGCTCGATCATGGGGTCTGGGCCGCAACCACATTATTGAGAACGGTCGACATCCTTTGCCCAGTGAGTTGGGCGACCCGCACTTCGCGCGTCCCGCTCGAGTCCATCTCCCAGGTCACGCGCAGTCTGTGGTCATCCGAATTGAAAACGCCGCCAACGAGCGGATCGAATAGCAGGCCCAAACGCGAGCGAAGCGGCGCACAATCGGGCACATGCACAATCGGTTCGACGGGGGCGACGCGCGCAACGGTGAGTGTATCACCATGGTCGAGCAGCCATTTCCACGTGCCGTCTGCCTGCTTGCGCCACACCGTCGTAAAGTAACCCACCGTGCCATTGGCGCGCTGCCACGCCCCCGTCGTCACCGCGAGGGTCGCGTCGCACGCGATATAGACCGCATGCGGCTGCCAGCGCACACTCTGCGCTGGGTCAGCGCGGCCGCTCAGCCACTCTTGCACATTCACGGGCTGTGGTGTGAACATCGTCGCATCACTGGCGGCAAAGGCGCGGAATGCGGTCCATTGCCCGTCGCGCGCGGCGGCGGCGTCAAAGGCGCGCTCCGTCGCCAGAACCGCTTGCGCTTCCGGTTCGAGCGATGTTTCCTGCGCCACAGCAGGAATGGCTATCAGCGCGAACAACAATGCCAGAATCATCCTTTTCATCACAGCCCCTCCGGATCAGCGAGGCCGGCGCGGCGATGGGCGGCGACCAGCGTGTTACGGAGCAAACAGGCAATGGTCATCGGCCCGACCCCGCCGGGAACCGGGGTGATCGCCCCCGCAACCTTGGCCACTTCGGCAAAGGCGACATCGCCGACCAGCCGCGTCTTGCCGCCCTCGGCCTCGACACGGTTAATGCCAACGTCGATAACGGTCGCGCCCGGCTTTATCCAATCCCCGCGCACCATTTCCGCACGGCCGACCGCAGCGATCACGATATCCGCACGCCGCACCACGGACGCCAGATCACGCGTGCGGCTGTGCGCGATTGTCACGGTGCAATCGGCCCCCAACAGCAATTGCGCCATCGGCTTACCGACAATGTTCGATCGGCCGATCACCACCGCTTCCAGACCCGACAGATCGCCGCCTGAACCGCCGAGCGCCTCGCGCAGCAGCATCAAACAGCCAAGC
>JBEBJX010000179.1:0-1219 GCA_040079655.1 Sphingopyxis sp.
TTCCCCTTGGCGCCTTCCATATGGCGAGGCCTCAGAGCATTCAAGGTAAATGGGCTGGCCGCGCTCTGTATAGCGATGCTATGGGCGGGCAAAGCGATGGAGAATGTCATGAAGGTCCGTTTGATGAAGATTGCGTTTGTTGTGTTTGCATTGGCCACTCCCGCCGTGGCCAATGCACAGGCGATCAGTGTCCCCGAATTGCGCCGCAATTTCTCGAGTGTTCAGGACGCGATCGATGCGATTGGCGATGGCGAGGGCACGGTTTTGATGGGCGCTGGACTATATCGTCAATGCGCGGTGCAGACCGCGGGCGTCGTGCATTTCAGGGCGAGTGAAGCCGGGCGGGCGGTATTTGATGGCGTTGAGTGCGAGGGCAAGGCGGCACTGGTGTTGCGCGGGCAGGGCGCGAGCGTTGATGGCATTGTGTTTCAAAATCTGACGGTCCCTGACCTGAATGGCGCAGGGATACGGCTTGAACAGGGCGATCTCGACATCACGCAAAGCCTGTTTCGCAACAGCGACGAGGGGATTTTAACCGGACCCGATACGGAAAGCGCGATCACCATCGATCAATCGACCTTTTCGGGACTGGGCCGCAACGATGGTGGCCCATCACACAGCATCTATGTCGGCGATTATGGCAGTTTGAGCGTCACCCGTTCGCGGTTCGAGCGTGGCACTGGCGGGCATTATGTCAAAAGCCGCGCGGCACGCATCGCCATTAGCGATTGCACCTTTGACGATACGCAAGGGCGGGAGAGCAATTATATGATCGACCTTTCCGCTGGAGCGACCGGGCGGATCAGCGGCAATCTGTTCATTCAGGGCGCGAACAAGGAAAATTACTCGGCGTTTATCGCGGTCGCCGCAGAGGCGCAGGATCATAGCTCGGCCGGGCTGAGCATAGCGGGTAATACCGCGCGGATCGCGGCGGGCGTAGATCGCGCAACGATATTCGTCGCCAATTGGTCGGGCGATCGGCTTGCGCTGGGTGCCAACACGCTCGGGCCGGGGTTGACCGCCTACGAGCGGCGGTAAAGGGCAATCATAGCCAGCTGCTAATCTGCTCCCGCAGTTTTTTGCGTGTCGCATAGACGGGGACAGTCACCGTAATCGGAACTGCGCTATCAAGGCGATGAAGGGGAGGGGTAATTAAGTGCACTGTCACCGTAATTCCAGGCCGTCCCTATTTAGGGGTTTTCGCACCTGTCACCGTAAT
>JBEBJX010000180.1:0-1206 GCA_040079655.1 Sphingopyxis sp.
CCACCTGGGCGTTTAAGGAAATCATCGGCGCTGTGCGCCAGCCAGCTGAACTGATGGCGGTGGCGGCGCATTACCATCATCGCATGCGCGACATAGATAGGGTGATCAGTGTCAAAGCGAAACTCGCCGCCCGATTTGAGCTTGGCGGCGATCAGGTCAATCGGGCCGTCGTTCATCATCCGCCGCTTGATGTGGCGCGCCTTGGGCCACGGGTCGGGGTGAAGCAGATAGGCAAAGCTGAGCGCGCCGTCCGGGATGCGGCGCAGCACATCGAGCGCATCGCCGTGATGAATGCGCACATTGGGCAGGCCGGGCTTTGGCGCATCGCCCCCAACACTAGCAGCCACGTGGGTCAGCGCCTGCGCGACACCGTTGAGGAAGGGTTCGCAGCCGATAAAGCCATGGTCGGGCAGCAGGTCGGCGCGCGCCGCCATATGTTCTCCGCCGCCAAAGCCGATTTCGAAATGCAAGGGGCGGTCAAATCCTTTGGCATCACCGAACAGGCGGGTGGCGTTGACGAGGCCATCGAGCGGCACCGCGATCTGTGGCAGCAATGTTTCGACCAATCCGGCCTGCGCCGCACGCAGCGCTTTGCCTTTTGATCGGCCATAGAGGCGATTGATGGTGGTGGGGTCGGACATGGTGGCGCGCATAAGGGGCTGCGCGACATTTGCCAACGCCTGACTTTCATGCCAGTATTCCGTAGCGTTTTGAAGGAGAGAGACAATGCGTGTAGCAGGGGTAAATATCTTGGCCGTATTGGCCGCAGCTGTCGCTATCTATCTGATTGGATTTCTGATTTATGGCATGATCGTCGATCCAGCCGTGTGGATGGCATCGTCCGGAATCACGCAGGCGGAGATGGATGCTGTGGGCACGTCGCGGATGCCCTATGGCGTGGTGATGCCGTTGATGACCGCCGGATTTATGGCGGTGCTGTTCAACTGGGCCAATGTCAGCGGGTTGGTGTCGGGCGTCAAATGGGGCGCGCTCATCGCCTTTGCCTCGGCCATACCGACGGTGCTCTATGGCTGGGTTTATGGCGTCGGCGATTGCACTGGGCCGATGATCGACAGCGCGCATCTGCTGATCGGCCATGTCGTCGCGGGCGGTATCTTGGCGAGCTGGAAATAAAGTTTCGCTTGTCTCCGTCTTAACCCTTTCTTGGGTCGGCGGTGCTAGGGTTAGCGGCTATGCTTACTACCG
>JBEBJX010000181.1:0-1100 GCA_040079655.1 Sphingopyxis sp.
GAATGACCTCGACGATACCAACCGCCGCTGGCCCGGCCGTGCGCCGGGCACGCCGCCCCTCTTGACCGTGGAGATGGCCAATATGGGCGATGCGTTCAATCACTATCGTGGCGGGGTGCGCTGGCGGACACCGTCTGAGGTCAATATCGAAAATGGTGCATCGGTCGCTCCGGTGTTTGAAAATCTGCCGATCACCACTTTCACCAACCCCGATATGATGACCCCCGAAATCATGCCTGTGATGGCCGAACTCGTGCGAGGGCGGCATATTCTTATCGGCGGCGACATCATCGACAATGATGAGTTCACGACACCTTTGTCGCTGATCCCCGACCTTGCCACGGGCGGTGACGGCGTTGCTTGATGTCCGCCCATGGGTGTCGGCGCTGTTGCTGTTGGCGCAATTGGCGCTGATCGCGCTCATCCCATATTGGCTCCAGCAATATGGTTTCGATACGCTTGGCCTCCCCGTCGCGGGCACGGCCGGTGGCTGGTTGCTTGCCTTTATCGCCGCGACCAGCGCGCTACGCGCCGTGGGGGCCGAAGAACGCGCCTTTGCCCAGTCGGCACTGGGCAAATATCTGCCGCGCGATATTGCCCAGGAAATATTGCGCGACCCCGATCGCTTGGCGCTGCACGGTGAAAAAAAGGCGATCTATTGCCTGTTCAGCGACCTTGAGGGCTTTACGACGATGAGCCACATCATGTCGCCGGAAAATGTGGCTTTCGTTCTCAATGCCTATCTCGACACCTTGAGCGAAGTGGTGCTGGCGCATGGCGGCACCATCGACAAGTTCGTCGGCGATGCCGTTGTCGCATTTTGGGGCGCGCCGATTTCCAGGGCGGATGATGCACAAAAAGCCGCCCAGGCGCTCATTGCCATGACCGCAGCGGGCGAAGCATTCGCTAAGCGCATGGCCGGCGAGCAAGACGGCACCTTACCGCCGATTGGGCGGACGCGCGTCGGTTTACATTTTGGCGAGGCCGTTGTCGGCAATTTTGGCGGCGAAGGGCGCATCCAATATACCGCGCTGGGGGATAGTATGAACACGGCGGCGCGCCTGGAGAGCGCCAACAAGCTGATGAAGACCCGCGCATTA
>JBEBJX010000182.1:0-1093 GCA_040079655.1 Sphingopyxis sp.
GTGTGGTGGTGGGTGTGGTGGTGGGTGTGGTGGTGGGGTATAAGAACATTGAGAACTTGACGCGAACGTAAACGTCAGCTTTGATAGCTCCGCTTGTTGCCAATATTGCCGGAGTCCCCCACATGTCGCTCGATAATCTGTCGCGTTCTGCTTATACTGAGGATCACGAGGCTTTTCGCCGCACCGTGCGGCAATTTCTGCAAGCCGAGATCGCCCCCAACGCCGCGCAGTGGCAGGCTGACAAGATTGTGCCAAAGTCGGTGTGGCCCAAGGCGGGGGCGCTAGGGCTTCTGTGCCCGACGGTGCCGGAACAATATGGCGGGCTGGGCCTTGATTTTGGCTATAACGCGATTGTTGACGAGGAAAGCGCCTATTATGGCGGCGTGGCGACTGGGTTTTCGCTACAATCGGACATCGTCGTCAATTATCTCATCGCCTATGGCTCGGAGGAGCAAAAGGCGCATTGGCTGCCGAAAATGGTGTCGGGAGAGGTCGTCACCGCGATCGCCATGACCGAGCCAGGAACGGGGTCGGACCTTCAGGGGATGCGCACCACCGCCAAAAAAGATGGCAATCATTTTGTCATCAACGGATCCAAAACCTTTATCACCAACGGCCAGAATGCCGATTTGATATTGGTGTGTGTCAAAACCGATAGCGAGATCGAGCCTGCGTGGAAGGGGGTGTCGATCATGCTGGTCGAAGCCGACCGCGAAGGGTATGAGCGCGGCCGCAACCTCGACAAAATCGGTATGGATGAAGCCGACACGTCCGAGCTGTTTTTCAACGATGTCCGTGTCCCGATCACCAACTGTCTGGGCGAGGAAGGCAAGGGCTTCATCTATCTGATGAGCGAATTGCCGCAGGAGCGCCTGTCGATAGCGGTGTCGGCCATGTCATCGTCGCAGCGCGCATTTGATGAAACCGTTGCTTTTGCGCGCGACAGGAAAGTCTTCGGCAAGCCCTTGCTCGATTTTCAGAACACGCGCTTCGTGCTTGCCGACCTCAAGGCGAAATTGCAGGTTGGCTGGGCGCATCTTGATTGGGCGTTGGCGCGGCACCTCAAGCAAGAGCTGACCGCCGAGGAAGGCGC
>JBEBJX010000183.1:0-1022 GCA_040079655.1 Sphingopyxis sp.
GACGTGGGACAGCTGCGCACAGTCGCGGCGGGTGACGGGTTATAAATGTTCGACGTGTCGCGCGCATCGCGCACTGCAAAGGCGGCCTCATATTCGATCTTATTAACCCCGTTGAGCAGCGAGCCGAGCAGGAATGGCTGATAAGTATAGCTAACCTCGACAAACATCACTGCGTTGCCGGGTGTGGCCTTCACCTCTGCACCACCGTCGCCCATGCCATCGAAACCGTTACCCGTAATGCCAACACCCTGTGCGCCATAGGCCGACTTGACGGGTAAATTGCCATAACAGCGTTGCCAGTGGATCCATTGCCCGCCCTGGATGTTGGTTTCAAGGCTGGAGAGGATAATCCGGCCGTGCTGATTAAGATCGAGCAAGCCGGACTGGATTTGCGCGCCGGTGAACGTGTCGTTGACATCAACCTCTCGCACCTGTGGCTGTGCCAAATTGCTGCCTGATGCGATACGCGAGGCATTATCCGCCGCTGACAGGGCAATCGCGCTGATTTTGGTGTGGACGATCATCATATTCGCCATTTCCAAGCCCGCAAAGCTGGTGAACAGCAATGTCGGCATGGTGATGGCGGTTTCGATCATCGCCAGCCCGCGCGTGTTGCGGCGCAATTGACGCGCAAAATTGCGGATGCGGCGGGCGAATGCGGATGATTGGGTCATGGTGCTAATGGACATACGGTCACCGTGCTATCTGTTTGGTTGGTATAGGGCTGGTTACGAAGAACGGTTTTGGCCGTGATCGTTTTGCTCTGTGATTGGCCAAGCATGCTCCACAACGGAAAGATGCGGTTGAAGGTCATGTCGACCCTGTATAGCGTCACGTCGCTGGCGCCGCCTTGGCCGCTGGCGCCGCGCGATGTGTCATAGGTGCCGTTGCCGTTGGCATCGCTAAAGCATTCAAAACTGTCATGCGCGCCATTGCTATTGGTGTCGTTGAATGTTTCGGGGTTGTTCAAATCCGAAAAGCTCACATAGTTGGTGCGCGAAAAGGTGAGGCTCGCATAGCGC
>JBEBJX010000184.1:0-1015 GCA_040079655.1 Sphingopyxis sp.
TGACCAGCAGCATCGCCATCCCGCGCTCGCGGCATAGCCGCACCAGCAAAGCCATAATCTCGCCGCGCAACGCGGCATCCAAGGCGCTGACCGGCTCATCAGCGACAAGGATTTGCGGCCCATGCGCCAACGCAGCCGCGATCAACACACGCTGCCGCTCACCACCTGACAGCCGATGCGGATATTGTGCCAGCCGCTCTTTGGGACGCGAAAGGCCGACGGCTTCCAGCATCGCGACCATCGCGGCTTGATCGGGTTTTGCCCCACCTGCTTGGCACGCCGCCTCTTGTAGATGTTGGCGGACCGTCCGGTGCGGCGTCAGCGCGGTGAGCGGTTGTTGAAATACAAAGCCGATTTTTGCGGCTCGTACTGCGCTCAATTCGCGCTCGGACATACCCACAAGCTCAACGCCATCCAGAACCGCCGAACCGCTCGCTACGCCTGCGCTCAATCCAAAAGGCGTCATCGCCGTCATGCTTTTGCCAGCGCCCGACGCGCCGGCTAGCGCCACGATCTCGCCGGGGGCAAGTGCGAAGCTGATATCGTCAACTATGCACCTGCCGCCGATGTGAATCGACAGGTTCTGGACGTGATAACCGCCAGTCATTTCGCCTCATCCGCCAGCCGGTCACGAAAGCGTTCGCCTGCTATGGTCAAACACGCGATCAGCGCGACCAATATCCCGCCAGGCAACAGCAACGCCGCCGGGTTCATATCCATTTCCTCTGCGCCTTCGTTGACAAGGATTCCCAGCGAGGTCAGCGGCTCCTGCACGCCAAGGCCAAGGAACGACAGAAAGCTCTCGATCATCACGACATGCGGCACTGTCAGCATCAGATAGGCGATAGCCACTCCCGCTACATTGGGTAGGATATGGCGGATCAATGTCGCCCGCGCTGGCGAACCGGCGGCCTCAGCAGCGAGCACAAAGGGTCGCTGTTTCAGGGCAATCACCTGCCCACGCACCACCCGCGCCATGGTCAGCCATTCGACAAAACCGATGCCTAGAAAGACC